>JBPCMC010000218.1:0-8122 GCA_051002645.1 Thermomicrobiales bacterium | reverse complement strand
GTCATCTGATGCCACGAGACGAAACGTATGGCCCCTCAGTCCCTTGTGCGAGCCCCGATTCGGATGCCGCCGGTAGGGGAGGACCGCCCCCGTGCGACAATCGCGGTTTATGAATAATCCAGGCTAGTTCTCATTCCACACACTTGCCCGCCTTTTGATGCTGAAATTGCGGAATCTCCGATGAATCTCACCCAGATACGCAGAATCACTTGACAATATACGGAAACGTGCTATACTCAGAGTATATAAAGCGGGACCATTTGAGAGCCTGCTGGGGATGTACAGAATAGGAGTACGGCGATGAACAAGTTTGGCAAGTGGATGCGGACGCTCGTCTCCGACGGTTCGTTCAACGACTACTACGGCAAGATCATTCGCAATGGCGGCGTTGGCCTGCCGAGCGCGACGGAAGCCCGCAAGGACCTCGAGCGCACACGCCGCGCGATGGACCCGCGCTTCCCGCTCTAACGAGCGCACACAGCACACTCCGAGGGGGCAGGGATAGGACTGCCCCCCTTTTTTGCGCCCGCGAATGAACATTAACAACTCGATCGAGCAATGATCTGGTGGGACAGGTTTGCAACCTGTCGGGCGTTCGCAGGTTGCAAACCTGCGCCACCGAATTTACCAGATCGGGTTGCTAATGTTCATTCGCCTGCCATCACCGGAAAAACCACTATGCGAGGAAGCCGGAGGCACCGCGCGGATCAGGGACCAACATGCGCGGCTGCTGCGTATACGTCTCCATATCGCCTGTCTGGTAGATGAAGGTCGCGCCGGGGCGGTTCGTCGCTGCGGCGGGGCGACCGTCGCGGTCGAGCGCGACGATATTCATGCCCGCCGCATACGGATCGTCAAGCGACTGGAGGTCGACCATCGCCTCCGCGAGCGCGGCCTCGATGCGCATCCCCATCTTCATGTAGAGCACGACACTGTGCGCCGTCGCGCAGCGGATCGCCATCTCGCCCCGGCCGGTGCAGGCGGCGGCGCCGTAGCGGTTGTCCGCGTAGTTGCCCGCCGCGATGATCGGGCTGTCGCCGAGGCGACCAGGGTACTTCCATTGCCAGCCGCTGGTGCTGACGCCGGTGGCGATGTTGCCGTTGCGGTCGCGTGCGATGAAGTTGACCGTGCCGGTATTCTTCTCGGGATTGACCATGCGCTTCACCCACGCGCGGACCTGGGTCTGGAAGCGGATGCTGCCAACCTGATCCGGTGGGAACTCCTCTTCGAGCCAGGCGCGCCACTGCTGATGCGTCTCCTCGGTCATCAGGTCGCGCTGCTCCATGCCCATCTCCGCCGCGAACCGTTCCGCTCCGGGGCCAACGAGCATCACATGGGGCAACTCATCCATCACCTTGCGCGCCAGCGTGATGACATGCTCGTAGTTGTGAACCGCGCCGACCGCACCAGCGGCCAGTGACTTGCCGTCCATGATCGACGCGTCGAGTTCGACCTCACCGAGCAGGTTCGGCAGTCCTGCGTAGCCGACGCTGTGATCCTCCGGGTTCGACTCGACGGGCAGGATGCCCGCCTCAACGGCATCAACCGCCGATCCGCCACGACGCAATACCTCCATCGCGTCGCCGATGCCGACCCGACCATTACTGCTCGCTACCACGATGATGTCGCTCATGGGGTTTCCCTTCCCTGGCTCAACGACTCGCGACGATCTCAACGCCGCGCATTGTACTATGCGCGGCGCAGCGCGAAATCGGTTTGCGCGGGATAGCAAGGCGCGGTACAAACGGCGCGGTGCATTGTGATGATTGCCGGGAGGTTTTGTGTCTTCGTCCCCGTCCGGTCGCCTTCTCGTCCGTATCGTGCTCCTCATGCTCGTCGTCCCGCTGGTGGTGGCACGCGCCGAGCCCGCCCGCGCCCACCCGGCGGATGAAATCCTCGAACGCGATCTCGTCCACGTCCACGCGGATGCGATGCAGATCGACCTGACGATCAGCGCCGGTGCGATTACGCTCCTCACGGTCTGGAAGGCCGCCGACACGAACGGTGACGACGCGCTCGATGCTGCGGAAGGCGAGGCATTCGGCGCCGCGCTCGCGGACGGTTTCGGCGTAAAGATCGACGGCGGTAACGCGCATGTGCAGTATGTCCCCGGCTCGTTGCACATGGCGGATAGCGCTCGCGCGTTCGCGTTGCAGGGTGGGGACGCGGGCGGGGCGACGGTGAGCGCCGCCTTCACGATGCCGTTCGACGCCTCGACCGCGCGCGAGGTAACGGTCGCGGTCCACCACTTTCGCGCCGCCGACGGCGCCAAACCGCCCGATTTGATCCCGAACGCCGACGTGCCGCTCGGCATCATCGTCCAGGGCGGCACGGATGTCGCCCTGCGCATGACGATTGCCGCGCAATCGGCAATTACCTCGCTGCCGCCTCCCGCGACCGTGGCGACACCAAATGACCGGACGGTGACAATCATGCAGCGATTTGTCCGCGAGGGGGCGGGCAATCCATTTTACCTTCTTCTCGGACTGCTCGTCGCTGCCGCGCTCGGCGCACTGCACGCGCTGACGCCGGGGCACGGGAAGACGCTGATCACCGCATACCTCGTCGGCACCGAGGGGCGCCCGCGCGATGCGTTCGCCCTTGGCGGCATCATCACCGTCACACATACCGGGAGTGTGGTCGCGCTGGGTGTGGCAACCCTGCTCGTCGCGCGACTCTGGACACCGTATCGCCTGCTGCCGTGGATCGAGTGCGGGACGAGTGCCGCAATCATCATCGTCGGCATATGGCTCGCGTGGACGCGATTCGCCGCCGTTGTTTCCCTGAAACGTTCGCGCACTCGCGGGCGGCGGGCGGCGCAATCCCGGCCTTCGCGCGCCGATGACGCGATGCACGAACACGAGGACGGCACCGTTCATTCACATGGATTTGGTTCGCACAGACATATGCATCCGGGCAGCGCGCCGCACTCGTTGCGCGAGATTGCCGTGGTTGGCATCAGCGGCGGTATCCTGCCGTGCCCAGATGCGCTGGCGATCCTCCTTGTCGCCGTCGCAGCCGGGAACATCGTCGCCGGCCTGTCGATCATTTTCGCCTTCAGCGCGGGGCTCGCCGCCGTGTTGATCGGGCTGGGGCTGCTCATCACGGGGACGCGCGTCGTCGGGCGAATCACTGACCGAGCGTCGGGCAGGCTTGCGGCAACGCGCTGGATTCCGGCGTGTTCTGCCGTTATCATGGTCGCCGTCGGCGTCGCCGCTTTTGGGCGTGCGGTCGCCGCGATCATCTAACCTGGTTCGTACGGAAGGGACGGCATCGACCGAATGGCAGCCGCATACACGACGGGGGCGATCATCGTCGCAGCGGGGCGCGGCACGCGGATGGGTGGCGCGGATAAGTGCGCCCTGCCGTTGCGGGGTCGCTCGCTCGTCAGTTATTCGGTCGAGGCGTTCGCCCCCGTCGTCGATGCGATGGTGGTTGTCGTCGCAGCCGATTGCGTCGCGGCGTGGACGGCGACCGCCGCGCAAGAGGCGTGGTCGCATATCGCCACAATTGTGGCGGGCGGTGAAACGCGCCAGGAATCGGTGCGCGCAGGCTTTGATGCGTTGCGAACGATGCGCGCTGTCGATGCCATCGCCGTCCATGACGGGGCGCGCCCGCTAATCTCGGTCGAGACGATCCGCCAGTGCATCGCGCAGGGGTGGTTGGATGGGGCGGCGATCACCGCCGTGCCAGTGACAGACACGATCAAGCGCGTCATCGATGGGCGGATTGTCGAGACACTGGACCGCGCGACGCTCTGGGCGGCCCAGACGCCGCAAGCCTTTCGCGCCGATCTGCTCCACGCCGCCTTCGCCTGGGCGGATTCCCTGCCGCATGATCCTTTCACCGATGAGGCCAGTCTGGTCGAGGCGTTCGGACGCCCGGTGGCGATTGTCCGTGGTGACCGTGCCAATATCAAAGTGACCGAGCCCGCCGACCTGACGATTGCCGAAGCGCTCCTCGGCGCGCAGGCCGGAGCCGTCCATGCCTGACGAAGGGATCCGCGTCGGTATGGGATATGACGTGCATCGGCTCGTGGAAGGGCGACCGCTGATCCTCGGCGGCGTGCGGATCGCGCACCCGCGCGGGCTCCTCGGCCACTCCGATGCGGATGTCTTGCTCCATGCGATCACCGACGCATTGCTCGGGGGCGCCGCGCTCGGCGACATCGGCACCCATTTCCCGCCATCGGACGAACGATGGAAGGACGCCGATAGCCGCGATCTCCTCCGGCAGGCGGTGCGGCTCGTCCGCGACGCGGGATGGTTGCCCGTTAATCTCGATACGACGGTGGTCTGCGAGACGCCGAAGATCCTCCCCCACGCGGCGGCGATGCGCGCGAACATCGCGGCGGATGTCGGTCTGGACGTGGGGGTGGTCAACGTGAAAGGCAAGACGAGCGAAGGTCTCGGCTTTACCGGCACCGGCGAAGGGATTGCCGCCTACGCGGTCGCGCTCATCCGGCGTACGGTGTGAAGGGGAGGCATTGATGCGGGCGCTGATCCAGCGCGTCGTGCGCAGCGATGTCCGTATCGGCGACGAGATCGTCGGAGCAATCGACGGCGGCTTGACGGTCTTCCTCGGCGTCGGCGATGCCGACACCGCCGAGGAGGCGGCAGTGATCGCGCGCAAGGTCGCGACCTTGCGCATCTTCGCGGACGACGCAGGCAAGATCAACCGATCGATCACGGAGGTCGGCGGTGCGATCCTCCTCGTCTCGCAGTTCACGCTCTACGCGGACTGCCGGAAGGGCCGACGCCCGAGCTTCGTTCATGGCGCCCTGCCCGAGGTGGCGGAACCGCTCGTCTCGCAGGTGGCCTCGCTGCTGCGTGCGGAAGGTATCACCGTCGCGACCGGACGATTCGGGGCGGAGATGATCGTCACCATCGTCAATGACGGGCCGCTGACCATCTGGCTCGATAGCGCCGAACTCCGCTCCGGGAGCGCGCCGCCTGCTGACGGGACCGAGAGACCATGATAGACTCGCTTGGTACCGCACATCTGGTCATACGAACGGCGCACAGAAGCCGGAGGGTCGTCGCATCGCTCGTCGCCGGGAGAGCCGTTTCCGTCGTTTGGCATCCACGTCGAATATGTGCGCCGTTCTCACAGCGGCGCCGCAGTCGATCCCTTCCCGGTTACGCGTCTCCCAGGTTCGCGGTCAATCGGCTCACGTAGGTCGTGCAGAATATGGCAGTACCCGTCGCCGATGCAATGCAAACCGACGCGGAGACCGCAGCGGTATCCCCGCGTCAGATCATCCTGCACATCGGCGATTATCGCTGCGAGGCGATGCTGACGGCCGCGACGGAGGGGACGACACGCTTCATCGCGAGCGCCCCCGGCGAATCAGGGCAGTATGCCGATGCGGTCGGTGTCGCCCTCCGGTTGCTCTCCGAGCAGTGCGGTTATGCGCTGACGCAGGAGGAGATCGAGGCGGTCCTCGTGCGCGGGCGACCGCTTCTGGCGCGCGTCGTCGGCGAGCCGAATGAGGAGGCCCGGGCGGCGCTGCATGTCACTGAGCGCGACGGCGTAGTGCGCACCGTCGCCCCGCCTGCCGTGCCGCCACGCGGCGGCCGGCTGACCGATTGGGTGCGCCAGGTCGCCGAGCAATTCGAGCGCGGAGACGTCGATCTATTGATCGTTGCTTTGCCCCCAGGCGACCTACCGGAGTGGGCCGCGCAATTGCTCAACGCGGTGCAAGCCGCTCCGCCCGGTGCGAACCGGCACCTGATCGTCTTCGCGTCCAGCGATGCGCTCGCGCCCGCGCTCGTCCCCGGCACCGTACTACTGGAGCGCAATGACACGCTCCCGCAGCGATTTGCGGAGCGACTTACTCGCATTCATATCGCGCACCGCACGCCCGACTTCTCAGCATCGGTGAACGTGTGCTCGTCCATCACAGCGGTTGCCGCCGGCCTCGCGTTTGCCCGGCACGACGGCAAGGAGGCGATTGCCTACCTGGACCTGTCGGAGGGAAGTACCATTATCGTCGCGCATCCGTCGGGCGTGGAGGTGCTGCACGACGCCGCGTGTGACAGCGCGGCGGGCGCAGTCACGCTCCTGCACCGGCTCGGTGTCGAGGCGGTCGCGCAATGGATCCCCTTCCCGATTGACGCCGCCGCCCTGCGGACATGGGCGGTGCGACGGGTCGCCGCGCCGCGCGCTTTGCTTATCGACCCGGTAGATCGGGCGATCGCGGGCGGCTTCGCGCGCGCGACGCTGCGTGCATTGGTCGCGAAATCCGCCGCGATACAGACAGCGACGCGCTGCATCATCGGGCCGGGCCTCCTGCATACCAACACGATAGAGGACGCGATGCTCGCGGTGGCGGACGTTCTCTCGGCGTCGCGCATAGTGGAAATCGCGATGGATGTCGATGACCTCATGCCCGTGGTCGGCTACTTCGCGATGCATCGCCCGGACAGCGCGCGTTCCCTCCTCACGCACGATGCGCTCGCGCCGCTCGGCGCCATACTGACGCACGCGGCACGCAACGAACGCGATGATAGCGGTATTGCGGCGGTACTCGCGGGGCACGGTGACGAGACGCGCACGACGATCGTGCATGATGCGCTCACCGTCGTCGATGTGCGATCTACTTCGGTGGTCAACGTGATCCGGCGCGACGGTCGGGAGGAAGCTCTTGTCGTACAGGGCGGCCCCGGCGGGCTGCTCATCGATACCAGAGCCCGCCCGCTGCGCGGCGGCGCGGGCAGACCGACTGCGCGCGGCAATGTGAGCGACCGGCTGCGCGCGGCGCTGGCCTGGGAGGAGGCGCGACATGGCGAGTAGTGTGCCGCGCGCATGGTTGTGGTCCGGGACGGAATCCATCGCGAACGCGCTCCCACCTGGGGCGGTTTGTACGGTCCAGACGGGGGATACCGTCTGGGCGGGCAACGCAATTGCGGAGATACCGCCCTTCCTGCATATCGTCGCGCTCGCCGACGGCCTGCGACTATCGCACGATGCTGCCAGCGCGGCGATTGAGGCGCTCGACGATACCACCGTCGCGGCGGGCGAGCCCCTCGGCAGCCATCGGATGGGGCTTCGCACTCGCACGCTCCGCGCGCCGGACGCCGGTACGATCCGGGGCATAGCGGAATCCGGTGCGGTATCCATCCTTCCGAGCGAGGGGCATCGCACACTCCGCGCCGAGCGCCCCGGCGTGGTCGCGACGGTTGAAGCGAATCAGCTAACGATCACATCGCGTGTGGTTCGCTGCCGCCTCGCCTACGCCATCGGGCCACACGACGCTTTCGGCAGGTTTGCGGTTGCTGCCGACGCGCACACTGCGACAACCGGCGCTGACACGGCGATCACGGCCATTCCGCACATCAGCAGCGCGGCGGAGCTCACGGCCGCGCTCCGACGCAATCCGGGCCCGCTCCTCATCGGCACGGTTTCCGAGAGCGTGGCATGGGAGATGCTTGCCCAGGAGCCGGGTTCGCGCGGCGGCATGGAGCGGATGATTGCCGTTCTGCTCGGCCCCGGCGCATTGGATCGTGGTACGCGAGCGATCGCGCGGCTACGGACGTTTGACGGCGCAATGGTCGGTGTCAACCGGCGCGATTGCGTGATGACGATCTACCCCAACGATCAATCCGCCATGCACGCGGATGCGTCATCGGTAGCACAGGGCGCGGAGGAGGCCGTCTATGTCGATCCCGCCCGATGGTATGCACCGTGCATCGTCGATGGCGCGGCGCGGATGGGACTGCATGAGGCAGGGCACCGTACATTGATGGTGCGCACGAGGCAGAGTGGAGAGGGAGGCGACTGGACGCCCGTGGTCAATATCACGAAATGTCCAGATTCGCGGTAAAATGTGCGTACGTACTGGTGTACGTATTGTATGATAGCGACATGGGCCGCTGTGCGGCGAGCGGTGGTGTGCTAGACTACCGGCGGATGAGGCGGTAGGAAAGTGAGTGGCGTGTGACGCGACGCGAGTGTGGAACCTGCCGATTCTTTGAACAGAGTGGGATAGGCGAATCCGGCTTTTGCCGGAACCAGCGCTGCCGCGAGATCGTTGGGCTCGCACTCGTCCGACGACAGGAGCTCGCGTGCCGGATTGGGTGGGATAAAGATTATTACGAATCATCGAACGGAATCGACGTGA
>JBPCMC010000217.1:0-12337 GCA_051002645.1 Thermomicrobiales bacterium | reverse complement strand
GTATGCCGATGCAGCCGTGTGGCGCTGTGGCCGCCACGACGGTTCATCAGTAAGGTAAGCAACGAACGTGCCATTGCCGTTCTACCGATACTCAGTATACACATTGCTACGGCGCGCTGAGTCTGGGTGAAGGGCGCGCTAAAGGGGGTGATAGGGCAGGTTTTATGAATCGTGATACCTCGATTCAGTAGCGGACTCACAGGCTGAAGCCTATGCCACCAGAAGAGGTCTCTCTCGTTGCTCATTGCTCGTTGCTACTTCGTGATCTGCCAATAGGCGACGTTCCAGAGGGCGGAGTCCCACGGATCGTAATTGGTGTTGATGAGCGCGCGGGCGTGGCCGTTGCTGGCATAGCGGTCCACGATCGGGATTGCCACATGGTTGTTGACGACGAGGTCATTGAGTTGCGTCTCGATCTGTGCCCGTCGCTCCGGATTCCGTTCCGTCGTCAACTGGTTGTAGAGGGTATCGTACTCAGTATTGCTCCAGCGGCTGAAGTTGGCGCCCTGCCAGCCGTTAGATTGCTGCGGGATCTCCTTCGTCGTCCAGCCCGAGAGGTATTGCTGCGCGTCCGGGTCGGTCGGGCTGTTCGTGAACATCTCCATGTCCTTCTCAAACCGGGATGCCGCGTCCGGGTTCGTGGGCTGTCCGAAGAAGACATCGGCGTCCACATTCGAGAAATCCATCGCGATCCCGGCCTGCTGGAAGGAGGTCTTGAGGACCTGCTCCTCCCGCTGGCGCACCGGGTTGACCGATGAGACAAAGGCGATTCTCATCTGCACGCCGTTCTTGGCGCGGATGCCGTCCGCGCCCTTCTTCCAGCCCGCGTCGTCGAGCAGTTGGTTCGCCTTTGCCACGTCGTAGCCGCAGGTCGTGTTCTTCGATTGCAGGGCCGGCGGGATGCCGAGCAACACGTTGCAGGTCGGCTTCGCGACGGGATAGAGGTTCTTCGCGATGCTCTCGCGGTCGACGAGCCAGGAGAGCGCCTCGCGCACTTTCGGATCGGTCAGGAAGGGGTGCGGTGCCGCGAGCGAGGACTTCTCGCCGTTCACCTCCTGGTTCGGGTCCGTGAAGTTGATCGCGATGCGCTCGATGCCGAAGCCGGGGCCGGTGTCGAGCACCGCGCCCGCGTCCGTCACCTGCTTGAGGGCGTCCGGCGCGATCTGCAGATTCCAGGCGAAATCGACCTGCCCGGCCTGGAGCGCCTGCGCCGCCGCACCCGCATCCCCACCGCCCTTCAGGTCAATCGCATCGAAGAAGGGGGCGGCGGCGTCCCAATAGGTATCGTTGATGACGTACTGGACGTTGTCGCCGGGAGTGAAGGAGGTCACCTTGAAGGGCCCGCTGCCAATCGGCGCGGTGTTGATCGAGCAGGTCTGCGGGTCGCCGCAGGAATCGATCTGCTGCTTCTGGTTGATGACCCCCTGAAGGTTCGTGAAGGGGAGGTACCAGCGCGCGGTCGCCTCCTTGAAGGTGATGGTCACGGTCGTCGCGTCCGGTGTGTCGATGCCGGCGATGTTCGCGTACTGCGCGCTGTCGGTCGCACCATTCTCCGGCTTGGTGATGTATTGCCACGTCGCGAGAACGTCCGCCGAAGTGACGGGCGAGCCATCGGACCAGAGGGCATTCCGCAGTTTCCAGGTGACGCTCTTGCCGTCCGCCGCCACGGTACCGTTCGCCTGCGAGGGAATCTCCTTCGCCAGCATCGGCACGTCCGGCAGGATGGAGTTGATCGATGTCACCGCGAGCGGTTCGAGGACGACGCGGGAGGCGTCTTCGTCCGAGGCGCCCTGTCCGAGGTGATTATTGAGCGTCGTCGGGGCCTGCCACCAGAGCAGATGCAAGGTGCCACCGCCGCCGCGCTTGGTCGGGGCCGCGCCGCGCGAGTCGGGGCCGACGCCGGCGGGCGGGCTGCTGGCAGCGGTGACAGTCGTGCCGGATGCTGTGACGCTCGCGGCAGCGGTCGTGCTCGATGCGGTCGTGCTAGGGGCCAGGGCGGTGCCCGCCGTGCCGACCGTCGCCGCTCGCACGATTGTTGGCGCGGCGCTTGTCGCGGTGCTCGTGGTCACAGCGCTGGTGGTCGGCGCCGCTGCCTTCGGCGTGTCGGTCGCGCCCCCGCCACCGCAGGCGGCGAGCAGGAACGGGAGGATGAGGGCGAGGAGCGCACATGCGGTCACGCGGCCGTATAACGTCCTATCCCGTATCGGCCCCGTGACCATCCACCCCTCCCGATCGCCCCATCTCCGTGAACGGAGCGGCGTGCGACGACGACGCCTTATCGACGCAGCAGCGCATACTTGTCAAGGTGGCCTCCGCAAGCCGCATACCCGCGCGGACAAAAAGAGAGGGAGCCCTGCGGCTCCCCCTCTATCTGTCGCCACGTCTACCGCCGTCTGGTTACTTCTTCCAGTAGGCGATATTCCACATCGACGAATCCCACGGGGTGGGATTGGTATTGAGCAGTTCCTTGGCGTGGCCGTTGTTGGAATAGCGGTCCACGATCGGGATTTGGAAGTAGTTGGTAACGATGATGTCGTTCAACTGCTTCTCGATCACCGACCGCTTCTCGGGGTTCAGTTCGATGGCGAGTTGTCCGGCCAGTTGGTCGTACTGGTCATTCTTCCAGCGGCCGGGGGAGCCGTTCTTCCAGCCGTTCGCCTTCTGCGGGATGAACTTGCTCTGGTAGTTCAGGAGGAAGTCGCCCGCGTCCGGGTCCTGAGGGCCGGTGGTGTACATGATGAGGTCTTTGCCGTCCGCGCGCTGTGCGGCATCCGGGTTATCAGGCTGCCCGAAGAAGACGCCGGCGTCGGCGTTCTTGATGTCCATCGTGATCCCGGCTTGCTGGAAGGATTGCTTCATCACCTGCTCTTCCTTCTCGCGCACCGAGTTGACGCTGGTCTCGAAGACGACTTTCATCTGGACGCCGTTCTTGGCGCGGACGCCGTCCGAGCCCTTCTTCCAGCCCGCGTCGTCGAGGATCTGGTTCGCCTTCGCCACGTCATAGCCGCACTTGTTCGTTGTGGACTGTAGCGCGGCGGGGATGCCGAGCAGGATGTTGCAGGTCGGCTTCGCACCGTCGTAGAGGCTCTTGGCGATATTGTCACGGTCGACGAGCCAGGAGATCGCCTCGCGCACCTTCGGGTCAGTCAGGAAGGGGTGCGGCGCCGCGAGCGAGGATTTCTCGCCATTGACATCCTTGTTCGGGTCGGTCTGGTTGAGGATCAGTTGCTCAACGCCGGAACCGGGGATCTGATCGAGCACCTTGCCCGCATCCCGGACCTGCTTGGTGATATCCGGGGTGACTTGCAAGTTCCAGGCATAATCGACCTGCCCGGTCTGGACGGCCTTCGCCGCTGTGCCTGCGTCGCCGCCGCCTTTGAGGTCGACCGCGTCGAAGAACGGCGCGTTCGGGTCGCGGTAGTTGTCGTTCATCACATACTGGACGTTGTCACCGGACGTGAACGACTTCAACTTATAGGGGCCGGTACCGATGGGAGCATTGCTGATGACGCAGGTCGTCGGGTCCGTGCAGGTATCAATCTGCGCCTTCTGGAGGACAACGCCCTGCAGGTTGGTGAAAGGGGTGTACCAGTTCGCCGTCGCCACCTTGAAGGAGATCTTCACGGTCGTCGCGTCCGGCGTGTCGATGGTGGCGATGTTGTCGTACTGCGCGAGGTCCGACGCGCCATTCTCGACCTTGATGACGAACTGCCAGGTCGCCTTGACGTCAGCCGACGTGAAGGGGGTGCCGTCGGACCACTTGACGCCGTCCTTCAGTGTCCACGTCACACTCTTGCCGTCCGCCGCGACCGAGCCGGCCGCCGCAGATGGGATGGACTTGGCGAGGACGGGCACGTCCGGGAGGGTGGAGGTGAGGGAGGTGACCGCGAGCGGCTCCTCGATGACCCGCGACGCATCCTCATCCTTCGTGCCGTTGGCGAGGTGGTCATTGAGGATCACCGGGGCCTGCCACCAGAGGAGGTGGAGCGTGCCGCCGCCGCCGCGCTTGGTCGGGCCGACGCCGCGCGGGTCCGGTCCGGTACTTGCCGTCGTCGTGCCGGCCGTCGTGCTGCTTGCCGCAGTCGTACCGGAAGCGGTGGTGCTCGCCGCCGGTTTCGTGGCGGCGGATGCGGCTGTGCCGCTCGTTGAGGCCGTCGCTGCCGCAGGAGCAGTGGTTGCTGCCGCCGCTGCGGTGGTCGGGGCCCCGGCCGCTGTCGTCGGCGCCGCGCCGGTCGTCGCGGCGGCCTTCGTAGCAGCGGGGGCAGGAGTTGAGGTCGCGCTGCCGCCGCAGGCGGCGAGCACTGCCGGGATGATCAGCGAGAGCAAGGCGAATGAGGTCACGCGCCCCCATTGCCGACGACTGGGTTTCCATACTGTGGCCATGATTGCCTCCATGTTACCAGCGTTTCGTTTTCTCTTCCCACGAATCTGTTGGTCTCTTCTCTATGCTTCGATAGCGTGTGGCGGCTCTTCCTCCTCTCATCCTCGAAGCGTCCGTACTATGCGTCGTCGGTGCCGGAGCGTACCTGATTTCGGTCGCCCGCAGCGCTTGTGAACGGTATGAGGCCCCATATGACCCATTACTCTGGCATATCACGAGTGCATTCATCATACATTCGTCTGTCAAGAATGCAATAGTAAGGGTCTGACATCCGGGCATCGACGCGCACTACGGCGAGCAAACCTGGTGGCGCAGCGGCGAATCGGGACGGCTGGCGGGCGGATGCTCCGCGCTGGTAGACTTTGCTCCGTGCGGGCGCGGATAGGGGTATGCGCTGTCGGATCAGGGATACAATGCATGGTGATTCTCAATATCGTCTTCGTGCTGCTGGCCATTGGCGTCGTCTACGGCGCGCTGATCGTGCCAGTCTATAATTTCGCCGTTCGGCCCGTGAAGGCAGGGCGGGACATCTTCATCGTCGTCTTCGCGGTGATCTTCACGGGCGCGATCCTCCAAATCCTCTGGAGCATCCATAGCGACCTGCACCGCTGGCTCGGTTAGCGGGATCGCCCGCTCTCCCACACCTTATCCACGCTATCCCCGAAACGGTGCATAACTCGATGGACGTTTTGCCCATTGCCGTGCGGAAATTCCGTGTTTTCCGACTCGTCCGTCAGGAGCCACTTTCAAAACCGCCAATACTGCCCCGAGGACGTCCTTGGGACCTTGGCGGTTCATTTTCTGCGGGCGAGGCGGAGGCAGAACGCCCCGCCACCAAGGAAGAGCGTTACGCAGACGATCGCCCCGACTGCGACGCCGGCGGTGAGCCCGCGCGGCATTCCGGCATCGCGCAGGAGCACCGGCCACCAATCGAGCAGATGCGGGTAGTTCGGATAGTTGGCCCAATTCCAGACGTTGCGCGGTGTCGAGGGTACCGGCGGGAGATTGATCGCCTCATCCGGGGTCATCGGCACGCCGGATGCCGAGCGGCTCGTTGCGGTCGCTCACACCGGCGGTGGCGGGGTTCCATGTCGGCGTGCGGATTGTCAGGCGCGCGCCGGCGGTGTGCAGGAGGGCGGGGGAGAGATCGTAGGCGAGGATGAATCTCTCATTGGCCGGGGCGATGGCGAGGCGGTCGACGGGCGCGAGCGTCTCGGCGCCGAGAGAGAGCGTCACCGGCGTCGCGGTCGCGCGCATCGGGGCGGGGCGGTGGTCGAAATAGGTGAGCTTGATATGCACCGCCGCACCGCCGCGTGGGTGGAGCGCGACGAGCGCCTGGCCATCCGTCCAGCGGGGGAAGAGGCTCGTGGTGTCGCCCTCTGACGGGTAGAGGCCCCGCGCGAGCATGAAGGAGTTCGCCGCCGGATGCTCCTCGCTCCACCAGGTGGTGAGGCGGGACCGCGCCGTGCGGGCGGCAAGGACGATCGGGGACTGCGCAAGCGTGAAGGCGCGGGCGTGGTCGCTCGTGCTGGTGAGGATCGGAATATCGAAACTCACGGCGATGGCGAGCGATTGGACGAACATCCCCGCGAGTAATACCGCAACGGCCCCGGTCCGCGCGGCGGTCCGCACCGCGCCCCAACCCGGCATGAGCAGACGGTCGAGGAGCGGTAACGCCGGCAATGGCCCCGCGAATCCACCGCCCCAACAGATCCCTCGCATCAGGAGCAGCCGCCAGGCGGACCGCTCGCGCAGGCTCCGCGTCATAGGGAAGACGGTGAGGACAAGATAGAGCGCGAGCATAGGTACGAAAAGCGCAGCGTGGATTTTGACGAGCAACGCCGCGCCACTGGCGAACCCTGACCCGATGAGGAGCGCCCGCTGCCGGCGATCCATCACGTCACCGGTGCCGGCCTGCCGCAACAAGAGAAAGGAGAGAAGGACGAGGCAAGCAGTCAGCGGCTCGGCGAAGAAGGTCCGCGCCTGAATGAGCGCAAACGTGCCGACGCTGTAACAGACGGCCAGTGCCACACCGACCCACCCCCGATAGCCGAAGGCGAGCGCGAACCGGAAGAGCAACGCCGCCATCGCCGCCGTCGCGAACACATTGAAGGTGAGAACGACGAACCGGGTGAGGTAGACGGCGTACGACGGCCCGGCCGCCGCTCCAACCGCCCGCCCCAGCCAATAGAGCGGCACCGCGATGAGCGGCTGGCCCGGCGCGTAACTGGTCGGGCGTAAGCCGTGTTTGCTCGGTGCACTGCTGTCGACGATCCCCCAGACCTCGGGCGAGACGAGCGGCTCGCCATGCAGCGTGATGCCGTCCGTCATCTGGAAGAGCGTCTCCTCATCGCGCGCGTAGATATGGCCACTCATCAGCACGAGGAAGAATGCGCAACAAAAGAGGAAAAGGCTCGCGGTCTGCAGGCGCGTGACGCGCAGTACCGTACACGCCGACGTCATATCGGTTGGCCGGGCACCCTCTGGGCGGCGTGTGAGCGTTTCCCCGCGTGCATCTGTATCTCGGTCTGGTAGTGGCGGATCGCCTCGTCGCTGTAGACGTAATCGCGACCGACGAGGATGCCGGTGATGCGACCGTTTTGCCGCTGACGCTTGAGGGTTGTCGGCGCTATTCCTAGCCTGGCGGCTGCCTCGGTGAGGGTATAGACCGTTTTGCCGTCGATTTGCATAGATACTCCTCTACGCACGTTCCCACTCGGCGCGGCTGATACCGGCCTGACGCACAATTTCCCGCAGCATCGATGTGCTGATATCGCCCTGGTGGGGATTGGGAATACGCTGATCGCGGTCGCCCAGCGACATGTAGGCGTGCTTTCTGCCGGCATGTGGGCCGGTCCAGCCGAGTTTGCGAAAGGTGGCGATGAGATCGCGGCGCGATATCGGGCCGATTGGGGGCATCAGACGGTCGCAGCAATATTGAGATCGATACCGTCGATGACGGGGATTGTCCGATCCCGTTTGAAGGCGAAGATGAGCCAGTCTTCGACGACGCTCCTGAGTTCGTCCCGGCACGCTTCGAGTGTCGGGGCGCTCCCCCACAGGCCGGGGAGTGCGGGAATCTCGCCCCAATAGGTACCGTCCTCAAGGATTTTGTAGGTTGCATGGCGTAGCGCGGCGTCGATGTAGTCGGTGAGCACGGGAATCCTCCTGGCGCCGGCGGATATTGACAACTTAAGTGTACGCCCTAGAGGTCACAAGTCACAAGATTGCGAACTGCGGCGCGATTGCGGGCCGGTGATGCGGCGCGCGGCGAAAAATCCAGCCTATCAATTGCGCGGTCGGTCGCGCTCCATTGCCCCGTTCTGCGGTGCGCCGGCGATGCGCGCAACCGGGCCGAACCAGCCTCAGAACAGGCCGGTGGAGAACGTATCTCCCCGTTAGTGGAATTCTCTTATGTTTAAGGATCAGGGATATCGTCGTCGTCGTAGGGGGTGTGGAGAGTGGGGAAAACCGAGAATTCGCGGTCTATGCGGACGGAAACGACCTCCCCAAATCTGTCGAGGAGTTATCCACCTATCCACACCGCCCGTGGATAACCGGCGAATTTGCCGGAAGGGTGGGGAGGGTCCCTCGTCCTCTCCGCTTGCTCTCCACACCACCCCGGATCATCCCCATTTCGCCCACCCGCTGCCCACGCATTATCCCCATTGTGGGGGAGTTATCCACCGAAATGAGGCGCTTATCCCCATGCGGTGTGGAGAGCGATGTTCTACACTCGACGCACCCTCTGGTCAAAAGGATGCGTACGTACTATGCTTCCGCGTGGGGTCGCGATGACCAGAACAGCGACGATCAGTTATCCACCGCCCCGGTTTTCCACAAAACGGGGTGGAGAAGTGGATAACGCCGGTGCATTGTGGAGAGCGATTCATGATAGAATGCGGGGCAGCATTCGGACAATAGAGAAGGGGATTTAACGATGCAGCGCGAGACCGATCCGGGGCCTGCTTCGCAGCCGCTCCACTTCCAGACGGGCCATTCCAGCCGGCAGCATCTGCCCAATTTCCAACCGCTTCCGGGCGTGCGGATGGAGGTCTATAGCGGCGGTCGGGCGATGATGAACTTCGTCGTCATCGAGCCGGGTGGCATCGTCGGCTGGCACAGCCACCCGCACGAGCAATGCGGCACCGTCCTCGACGGGGAGATCCATCTGCGCGTCGGCACAGAGGACGCCGAGCCGTGGGTATTGCGCGTCGGCGATGTCTACACCATCGCGCCGAACGTGCCGCATAGCGCGACCGTCGGGCCCCAGGGCGTGACCGCGCTCGACATCTTCGCGCCGCCGCGCGAGGACTACATCGCGCAGGCGAACGCGGGGCGCGATACCACGGAGGGGACGTATCTGTCCGGCTCCGCCCCATCAGCGACGTAGGGAGCGGACCGGCGGCGATATGGGCGGCGAGCGGGCGAGGCGTTCAGCAGGCGAAGGGGGAAGCGGATGTATGAAGTAGGGACGCGGGTCATCGTGATGAGTCGAGGGCGTATCTCCGTCGGGGACATCGTCGGCGTGCATGGCGATGAGACGCAGCCGGGCTACGATGTGCAGTTCGGCGAGTTCCGCACCGTCACCTACGATCCCCGCTCCGTCATCCGCTACACCGCCGCCCGTTTCGACGCGCTCAACAACGCCCTCGATGCGATCTTCGCCGGCTTCCAGTCCGAGGATAGCGTCAAGAAACCCGCGCGCCAGTAAGCGTGTCGGCGCTGGCCCCCACCCGTTGGACGCATTGCACTGGCCCCGGTCGCCGATATCCACTCCAACACTCGTGGTGGTGGCAGGCTGTGCGTTGAAGACCGGCACGCCGCTCGATTCGGTGGCCGACGAAGCGGAAGAGTATCGAGCGCTGTCACCGGAGCCAGCGGTGCAGGCGCGGCGGTGATATCGGCAGGGGCCGGGAGCATGGCAGGTGGTGCCGTATCCTTCTACAAGCCCGCCAATTCATTTCGACTATATTTCCGGAGGGAGCGCCTGTGTCCACGCCGAACCCACTCGACCGCCTACTCGAACCTGCCGAGGCGACCGCGATTATCCGCGCTCACACATCGCTCTTGCCCACCGAGCGCGCCCCGCTGATAGACCTCGCCGGGCGCGTGCTGATGGAAGACTTGATTAGCGACGAGGATCAGCCACCCTTCGCCGCCGCGACGATGGACGGCTTCGCGGTCGTCAGCGGCGACACGGACCCGTTGCGGCGGATCGTCGGCGACCAGTTCGCGGGGACGATGGAGGCGTTGCACGTGGAACCTGGCACGGCGGCGTACATCACCACCGGCGCGCCCCTCCCACCCGGCGCGGACGCGGTCGTGCAGATCGAGCGGACGGAGCAGACGCCGGATGGCGTGCGGATCGGCGAGGCGGCACGGGCTGGGCAGAATATCCGCCCGGTCGGGAGCGACCTGAAACGCGGCGATCGAGTGCTGGCCGCCGGGACGGTGCTGACGCCCGCCGCTGTGGGGCTGCTCGCCTCGCTCGGTCGGACTAATGCGCTCGTCACGCGGCGACCGCGCGTCAGCGTGCTGGCGACGGGGGATGAACTGGTCGAGCCGGGGCAACCGCTCGGTCCGGGGCAAATCCGCGACTCCAACCGCTTCGCGCTCGTCACCGCCCTGGCGCCGCTCGGCGTGACGATCCAGTACGCGGGCCTCGCACCGGACACCGACGCCGCGCAGCGCGCCTTCCTCCTGGCGCGGATCGCCGATTCCGATGTCATCATCACCTCCGGCGGTGTCTCGATGGGGCGTAAAGACCTCATCAAGGGGCTGCTCGTCGAACTGGCGACTGTCCATTTCCGCCAGGTGCGCATGCGCCCCGGCAAGCCGTTCACCTTCGCCACGGCGGAGCAGACGCTGTTGTTCGGGCTGCCGGGCAATCCCGTCTCCGGCCTCGTCGGCTTCGAAGTCTTCGTGCGCCCCGCGCTGCTCGCCATGCAGGGACACCAGCAAACGGATCGCCCGCGCGCCCGCGTCCGCCTCGCACACGCGGTGACGCCGATTGATCGCATTGACTATCTGCGCGTCACCCTCCGCCGCGCCGACGATGGCATACTGGACGCCGCCTCCACCGGGCCGCAGCAGTCGTCCCGCCTCGCCTCTTTTATTGGCGCGGACGCTCTCGCCATCATCCCGCCGCGCGCAACCCCCTACGCCGCCGGCGAAATGGTCGACGCCCTGCTCCTCAACCCAGTGTAGGCGGGAGTAAATCACTAAGACACCAAGAACCACCAAGGACACCAAGAGGGAGCGCTAACTATTTCTCTTCCCTTGGTGTTCTTGGTGTCTTGGTGGTTCAGTCAACCCCGCATGGCACACGGCTTGCTCTTCTTTCCACGCAGCGCGGTTCATGGGCGGCGAGATGCCGCGACCGTGGACGCGAAGAAAGGGTGCCCCGATGGAACGAAGTGATCAGACGGACAAACTCTTCGCGGAGGATACGCTCCCGTACCCGAATTCGATAGACGGCGAGCGCCCGGCGCATGAGGAGCAGTCGGCAGCCACGCATCACAGTACCGAGCCCGGCTCACCGGACGATGACATGCTCGCCGTGGAGTATCGCGAGGACGAGATACAGGCGGCGGACCCGCTCGAACATACGCCGAGCGACGACGCCCCGCCAGATCACGGTAGTCGCCACGAAGATGCGGGCCGGTAGCATCGACTCGCTGCTCATAGGCTGGAAAGCCTGTGCTACCGGTAACTATCAATCGATCTGATAGGCCGCGACATCGAAGATCATCGGGTTGAGGGTTGCGAGCAGGACGCTGTCGAGCGCCTCCAATTCTTCCTGCTGCAACGCGCGATCTGGGACGACGAGGGTCAGTTGCCGCCCGTTGGAGCGGCAGTAGCCGAGCAAGGCCGTCAGCGTGTCCAATCCCTCCCGACTACCCAGCAGATCGGTCGGCATGATCGTGTAGAGGTAGCGGAGCGCATAGACGCCGTCCTCGTTCGGATACCAGAATTCGATGTCCGGCACGACGCCACGCCGCACGCCGGGCGGCTTCATGCCTTCTGCTTGGGCGCGCAATGTCGCCTGCGGCCAACGGCTTGCCAGTTCGCTAACCAGCCACCGCACCCATTCGTCGCGCGGCGCGTTACCGGTAGGAATCTCCGCACGTTGATTATCACTCACGCCCATGGCAATCACGATCCTCCGTACGATACGTTGCATTCATTGTACCGAAGATCGCGTAGTGGCGTTCGTAGTAGCAATGGCGGAGGTGTGTCAAACCGACTGACCTGACCTGCCATCGTACCGCTGCTCCCAGAGTTGCCGTGTGAGGTACGCTTGGCCGAGATGTTCCTGCGTGTGTTCGAGTGCGTGGATGAGGGACGCCGCGACGGTGTACGGTTCGCCCTCGTCATCAACGTGGCTCGTGCCGTACGTCGTGGGATCAATGGCGGCGATGAATTGCGCGACCCGTGGACAGGACGCATCGAGGAGCGCGATGCACTCCGCCTCATTAAGGATGACGCGGAACTCGGCATCGCGGTCGCGCTCGACCTCCCTGCCGCTCGCCCGCGCCGTGTGCTCCTGCGCCGAGCCCCAGGTGTGCGCGACGAGGACGGCGAGCGAATTCGTCTCCGGCCCCGGACGCCAGTTCAGCGCGTCGTCCGGCAACCCGGCGACCAGCGCGCGGAAGTTCGCCTCCTACTCCTGGAACTTCTCCAGCGCGGCGGTGCAGATCGCATCCATGGTCGCATCCCTCCCGGTCAATCAATGATGACGACGGAACCAGTTCAAAATGACCGTTCGTTCGATCGAAGCAATATCGAAATCTGCGCGTCGAGGAGATATTCAACGGCCTGAATGTCCCCCTACAGCGACACTTTCGTTGCGTCGTTTCCCAACGCCGCCACGATCCGTTGCCAGAGACCCTGATCGCACCAGAGCCGATACCGTTTGTAGGCGGCCTCCCATTTCCCACACTCTTTCGGCAT
>JBPCMC010000216.1:0-12759 GCA_051002645.1 Thermomicrobiales bacterium | reverse complement strand
GGAAGACGCGGTGGAGTTTCTGGCGCATAGCGAACCTCCAGGAGATGAGGATGCCGCGACGCGGTGCGGCACTCCCACGATACCGGGGAATCGCAATGCTGTAAACCTACCGTGCCATACTACTAGGCTGCGCGCGAGGGCCACGCTGAACAATCCGGCCTCGCGCAAGGTACTTGAACACAACGGCTTCGTCGCCATTGGTGAGCTCACGCTCAACGGCAAGCCTGCCATATCCTACATCTGCGAGCTTCGGTGACGTAACGTATTCGGGTCAATCCGAACACTATTCTGGGGGTGACATCTGGGTGAGATTTTCCCTAGCGTCATGACATGGATTCCGATGGTTCTCAAAACCCAAATGCGCAGTATCGAAATGAGACATTGATAAAGAGACGGATAACTAAACGCGATCCATTGGGAAAACGGGCGACGCTGAACAGCGTTCGGAGTTGTCTCGAATAGGTTCGTTTTCCGGGAGGAGAACAGCATGAGGCTAGCGATTTGGTGTCGCTGATCGACAAATAGCGCTGAAGAATATCGCCATTTACCAGGCTCATGGGCACATTTAGTGATGAGGAGGAAGCAGGATAGCCATCGTGGGAAATGGAAATCGGCCGCATCGAACATGTGGATTGCGGACGCGATTTGGGATGCGGATTGCCCATCGGTTTTCGTTCGCCACATCGACCGAACGCCACCACACGCCGATCATCAGAAGTGCCCATGAGCCCATTTACCGATCAAAGTGACACGTCAGATCGCGCGTCCGACGCGCGCGCCATCGGTCATCGCATGGCGGAGATGGCGCGGGGCGAAGGCGTCGCCGATCAGGTGGAGTGAGAGCGGGAGCGAGTCGCTCTCGGCGTGCGCGGTGAGGGCATGGTAGAGGCCATCCTGTGCGATGCCGCCGGAGGAGAGGATGACCGTGTCCGCCGCGATGAAACCCTCCGCGTCGGTCAGGACGTTGACGACGCGCACGCCGTCCGGCTGGATGGCGAGGGGGCGCGTCAGTGTTGTGACCGTCACGCCCCGGCGGAGTAATCGCTCGTGCAGCACGGCGCGGACGGTCGTGCCGATGTCCTCCCCGAGGCTGTAGTGGCGCGTGACGATCTCCACGCGGTGCCCGGCGAGGCTGAGGGCGTCCGCCGCCTTCGGGCCGGGTGTGTAGCCCGTTTCGTCGAGGATGACGCATCGCTCGCCGACCGCCGCTGTGCCCGCGAGCACATCGGCGACCGTCACTGCAATCGGCAAATTCGCGCCGGGGAGATAGGGGCGGCGGGGGAGCGCGCCGGTCGCGACGATCACCACATCCGGCGCTTCCGCGAGGATCGCATCGCTCGTCGCCGCGCAGCCGAGCCGGACGGTGACGGGCAGTTTCGCGAGTTGCCGCCCGAGCCAGTCGATGACGCCGGTGTACGCTTCCCAGCCCGGCGCGCGGGCGGCGATGCGGATCGCGCCGCCCAGCACGTCCGACTGCTCAAAGAGCGTGACCGTATGCCCGCGCTCCGCCGCGACTCGCGCCGCCTCCATCCCCGCCGGGCCGCCACCGACGACCACGACCCGTTTCGGCGCGTCCACCGGGACGAGTGTGCCCCATTCCCGCTCGCGCCCGATCACCGGGTTCTGCACGCAGCCGATCGGCAGGCCGAAGTAGAGGCGGTCGATGCAGCCCTCGTTCGAGCCCATACAGACGCGGATGTCGTCGAACCGCCCCTCGCGCGCTTTGCGGGGCAACTCGGGGTCCGCGATCAGGGCGCGCGTCATGCCGACCATGTCCGCCGCGCCGCCCTGCAATACGTCCTCCGCCTGCTGCGGCGTGATGATCCGCCCCGTGACAATCACCGGCGCAGCAACCGCCGCCTTGACCCGCCGCGCCATCTCAACGAACGTCCCCTGCGGGAAGTAGGCGGGCGGGATGTTGTAGCCGCGCGAGCGCACCGTCTGGATCGTGCCACCCGTGACGGTGAAGTAATCGAGCATCCCGCTGCGGTCGAGCCGCGTGATGATCTCCAGCAACTCCGCCGGTTCCAATCCGTCCGGCAGGTAGTCGTCGCCGGAAACCCGCGCGCCGACGATGAAATCGCGCCCGACCGCGCCACGAATCGCCTCCAGGACTTCCAGCGAGAAGCGCATCCGATTTTCCAGCGCGCCGCCGTAGTCATCGGAGCGCTTATTGACGGAGGGGTCCCAGAACTGATCCGGCAACTGATCGTCGTAGAAGGCGAGGTCCGCGCCATCGAAGCCGCACTCCTGCAGCGTGCGACAGGCAGCGGCGTAATCGTCCACGAAGCGGCGGATTTCGCCGGTCGAGAGGATGTGCGGGATCTCGTGGGCGATCTCGCTCACCGTGTCGGACGGGCCGTAGCCGAGTTGGTCCGATTGGTTGCGCGTGCGCCGCCCGGTGCAGGTCACCTGACTGATCGCCAGCGCGCCGTGCGCCTGAACAGCCTCCGCAGCAGAGCGCAGACCGGGGCGGGCAGCGGGGTCCCAGAGGTTGACGTGGTTCGGCGGGATTGGCGTGAGCGCCGAGGCTGCCGCCGAGCCGAACATCATCACCGTGCCGCAGCCGCCCGCCGCCTTCGCCGCGTGGTAGGCGATCAGGCGCTCGCTCGGCGCGCCGCCCTCGGCGAAGTTCGTCCCGTGGCTCGTCGAGACGATCCGGTTCGGCGCGTCGCGTTGCCCGAGACGCAGCGGGCTGAAGAGCAGCGGAAACGTGGTTGCAGTCATCGCTTTCCTCCCGATGCGATGGGACGGTTCCAAAACCGCCAAGACGCCAAGGACGCCAAGAAATGCGGAGAAGAAAAAAGGATTCCTTCTCACTTTTCTCTCTTGTCTTCTTTGGTTTCTTGGCGGTTCCTTCTTTGCAACCGGCTCCCAATCGCTTTTAGCCTACGGGCGCGGGCTTGAGGGCCTCGACGATGGCGGTGATGTGGTCGGGGCGGACGCCGCAGCAGCCGCCGATGATCGCGAAACCCTCGGCGGCATAGCCCCGCGCGTGCTCGGCCATCTGCTCCGGGGTGATCGTGTGCTGCCACTCCCATTTCCACATGTCGTATCGCCCGTTATTCGGGTAAACGCCAAGCGGGAGGCTCGTGTACTCCCGCAGCCAGGCGGCGACGCCGTGCGCCTTCTCCGGCGGCAGGCAGTGGACGAGCAGCGCCGCGACGCCGATCTCCTCCAACTTCTTCGCCGCGCGGCCGAAGAGATCGCCGTCTTCCGGCAGGTCCTCACCGAAGATGGCGACGGGCCGCCCGACGGTGCGGCGGTAGGAGATCCAGGTGGGGATGCCGCTCGCGACCAGCGCCTCGAAGTGCGGGAAGGCGAGGTCGGGCAGGATCGGCGGCGCGAGTTCGACCATCAGCGCGTCGGGCCGGTCATCGCCGAAGACGCCGCCGAGTTCGCGCAGATAATCGAGCGAGACACGCCACTCCCAATCCTTCGAGCCCTTCTCGACCGACGGGCCATTGCGCCCCCACTCCTCCTTCGCCCCGTCCTGGATCATCATCACGAAGACGACGGCGGTCTCCGGCCTGCCCCCTTCCGCCGCTGCCTCGCGCGCCAGCCGGACGGCGAGCCGCGCCTTCTCCTGCCACGTCCCGGCGGGTACTGCCAATTCGCCATCCTGCTCGAGGAGCACGCAGCGATGGAAGAGGAAGGTATTGGTGAGGAGGATTTCCGCGCCAGCGTCCACGTAGCGCCGGTGCATCGCCTTGACGATCGCCGGGTCGTCGTAGAGCGCCATCGCGCCCCAGGTGAAGTTTAGCGACCCGTCCGGCGTGGCGGGCGGGTAGCCCATCGCCTGCAACTCCGAGCCGATGCCGCCGTCCATGATGACGGGCTCGCCGTGCTGCCAGCGGGCCTCCATCGCCTGATAGATTGCTGACTTGTCTGTCATATCGGGTCTCCCTTGACGCCTCTTCCCATTATTGGTCCCTTCGATGGCGTGAGCATAACGCGGAAGCGTACCGGCTGTCCATCAACCGTCGCACGGTACGGCGGATGCGGCTTTGCAAAAGGGTGGCATGTCCAATTTATTCCTGGAAGGCATGTCACATCGCATCGGATGGGCAGGTCGGTTATATTCCTCACGGGGAATTGTGGGAATATGGAAGGAACGCATGGTGGGGACGGACAGACAGCTTGGCCGCGCGCTGCGGGCGTTGGCGGTCGTGGGACTGCTCGCGCAGTGCGTTGCCTCGATTGGGTTTACGTCGGCAACAGCGGAAGCGGCGGGACCATCTCCACCGCGTGTGCAATCGCCCGCGCGCAATCCGCGCATGCCCGGCGACCATGCCGCGCAGCAGGAGGATTTCTATCGCCAGCGGCTGACCGCTGCCGGTACAGTCTCCGGCGCCGCGCGATACACCGCGCTCCAACGCGCGAGTGTGCTCCCGACGGCGCGGACGCTGCCCGCCGCGATCGGCGGCAAAGGGCCGACGACTGTTGGCACACAGACGCTGCAGCCGCCGACCGGCAACTGGCTCCAACTCGGCCCCGCGCCGGAAGACAGCGACACCGTGAACCCAGTCCAGGACTATCACTCAGGCCGCGTCTCCGGCCGGGCGACTTCAGTCGTGATTGGTCCGCACACCGGCGTGATCTATCTCGGTACGGCGGACGGCGGTGTCTGGAAGAGCACGAACGACGGCGGCTTCTGGACGCCGCTCACCGATAACCAGTCCTCGCTGGCGGTCGGCGCGCTCGCCCTCGATCCGGCGGACGCGAGCGACAACACGCTCTATGTCGGCACGGGCGAGACGAACTACGACGTTCTGCCGGCGCCCGTGTTCAACGGCGACAGCTATTTCGGCGTCGGCGTGCTGAAGACGATTGATGGCGTCGCCCATTGGACGCTGCTCGGCGCGGGCCTCCCCGGCTTCAACAATTATTCGGCCACGTCTGTTGGCATTGGGGCGATGGCAGCGAACGGCAATACCGTCTGGGCGGGCACGACGAGCGGACTCTACCAGTCCACGAACGGCGGCACGTCATGGGCACAGGTAACTGTCGCGACGGGCAGCCCGAATACGCGCGTGACGGACATCGTGATGGATGGCCTGAATGTCTACGCCGTGCTCGGTGAGTCAATCGGAGGATACAGCTACGCGGGCATCTACAAATCCATAACGGGCGGCGCGCCCTTCGTCCCGATCATGAGCGGTCTCCCCGCTGGGA
Organism: Thermomicrobiales bacterium; assembly: GCA_051002645.1. GTDB lineage: Bacteria > Chloroflexota > Chloroflexia > Thermomicrobiales > JALYUS01 > JALYUS01. Next base: position 7,584 of record JBPCMC010000216.1, on the reverse strand, counting down.
CGACATGGAGCCGCGCGCAGGTTGCGCTGGCGGCCAGCAGCGCTCCGCTCTTGCGGACACTCTACCTGACGATCGCCGACGCAAGCGGCAACTTGCTCAACGTTTACAAGACGACCGATAGCGGCCTCACCTGGGCGGCGACGGCCACGCAACCGGGGAACTACTTCGATGGCGGCGGCGGCCCGCAGGGCACCTATGACACCGCGATCGCTGTGGACCCGGCGAACGCGAACCTCGTCTACGCGGGCGGCGTCAATGTGATCGCCAGCACCGACGGCGGCGCCACCTGGAGGCTGATCGGCGACGTCTACTGCAGCGGCGCCGCCATCTGCGTATCACCGTTGCATCCCGACCAGCACGCCATCGCCTTCCGTCTCACCGGGACGCCGAGCCAGGTCTATCTGGCGAACGATGGCGGCCTCTGGAAGAGCACGAACAGCAACCAGGGGACGGGGACCACCTGGACCGACCTCAATAGTAATCTCGCCACCACGCAGTTCTATGCGGGCGACACTACCAGTAACTACCTCCTCACGCCGATCGTCGCGGCGGGAGCGCAAGATAACGGCACCTCCCGCTCCACTTCCTCGACGCTCGGGACGTGGGGGGCGATCCTCGGCGGCGACGGCGGCTTCGTCGCGATCGACAAGACGGCACCGAACACAATATATGCCGCGTATCCCCCAGGGCCCACGGGAGGGGTGCCGATACAGAAGACGACGAACGCGAACGCCGGTACTGCGATCACCTGGACAGATCTTTCGGCCGCTACTGCCGCCTGCACGAGCACCGCGCTCTTCATCACGCCGTTTGCCATGGACGCGAATGACCATAACCATCTCGTCCTGGGCGGTGACGCCAAACTCTGCGAAACGAAGGACGGCGGCACGACCTGGGGCACCAGCAATCTCTCCACGACGTTTCTTGGCTACGTCCAGTCGGTCGCCATCGCGCCCACCAATAGCGCGGTGCTCTATGCAGGTACGGACGGGGGATTCGTCTATAAGACCGTCGCCGGCAACACCGATGCGGCGACGACATGGACGGATTGCGACAGCAACGGCTTACCGTCCGCGCCGGCGACGTCCCTCGCGGTTGATCGCGCCAACCCCAACACGCTCTACGCAACGTTCGGCAACTTCGGCGTTGGGCACGTCTTCAAGACAACCACCTGCACGGCCGGGGGCTGGACGAATATTAGCGGCAATCTGCCCGATGTTCCCGTGACCAGCCTCGTCACCTACGTATCTACGCCGAACCCCGTGCTGATCGCCGGAACGGATGTTGGTGTCTTCATTTCCACCAATAACGGCACATCGTGGAGCGCGCTGCAGGCGGGCTTGCCGAATGTCGGCATCCAGCAACTCTTCACCGATCCCGCCCTGACGACACTCTTCGCCGCGACGCATGGCCGCGGCGTCTGGAAGATCGCCATCCCGTCGGACACCGGCCCGACGGTGAGCTCCATCGATCCCCCGTCCGGTTCGACGACCGGCGGCAGCCTCGTGACGATCACCGGCACGAATTTCCTGGCGGGCGCGACCGTCGTCTTCGGCGGCATAGCGGGTACGGGCGTCACCGTGGGCGGTGGCGGCACGAAGATCACTGTGACGGCGCCGGCCCATGCGGCGGGTGTGGTTGATGTCAACGTCGTCAATCCCAGCGGTATCGGCGTGGTCGACACCCTGGCCTATACGTACGGCGTCACGACCGCCCTGCCAGGGCAACAGCCGAACGGACCGGGCGGTGGTCTGCCGACAGGGCTGCCGCCGGGCCGGGTTCCGGGACCCATTGACGGCACGAAGCCCAGTCCTCTCCCCATCCAGCAGCCGCGCTGACGAACGGGTTTTCCTAGCCCCCTGCCCCCTTCCCTCCGAGGGAAGGAGGAGACAAAAGCCCCCTCCCGAAAAGGAGGGGGCTTCGGCGTAGGCAGGGCAGTCGTTATCCCAGGACTTCGGTGAGTGCGTCGCCGACGATGCCGACGAGGCGGTCCGTTTCGTCGGCGGTGAGGATGAGCGGCGGCGCGATGGCGATGCCGGTGTCCGAGCAGCGGACGATCAGCCCCCGCTTGCGCGTCGCGGCTTGCAGCTTGTTGCCGGCATCCGAGGCGGCATCGAAGCGCGCCTTTGTGCCCTTGTCCGCAACGATCTCGACAATCGCCATCATCCCCTTGCCGCGCACATTGCCGACGTTCGGGTGATGCTGCAACTCGCGCAGTCCGCCGAGCAGTTGATTGCCGCGCGCGGCGGCCTGCGCGGGCAGGTCCTCGTCCTCGATGATCGCGAGGTTGCGCAGCGCGACGAAGCAGGCGACCGGGTGGCCGGAGTAGGTGAAGCCGTGCATGAACATCGCGTCCGGCTCGGTCATCCGCTTGTAGATTTCGTCCGTCACGCCGACCGCGCCGAGCGGTACGTAGCCGGAGGTAATCCCCTTCGCCATCGCGACGATGTCCGGCTGCACGCCGTACTGCTGGACGCCGAACATCGTGCCGGTTCGGCCGAAGCCGTTGATTACTTCGTCCGCGATGAAGAGGATATCGTGCTTCTTGAGCACCGCGCAGATCGCCGGCCAGTAGCCATCCGGCGGCACGACCACCCCGCCCGCGCCCTGCACCGGCTCGCCGATGAAGGCGGCGATCGTCTCCGCGCCCTCACGCTCGATCGTTTCTTCCAGCTCCGTGACGAGCGACTGGACGAACTCGCTCTCCGACATCCCCTCGCCGTTGCGATAGGCGTACGGCGCGGAGACGTGGAGGAAGCCCGGCGCGCGCGGCCCGAAGTGCTGCCAGTAGCCGGGGATGCCGGTGGCGGCGAGCGTGCCCATCGCGATGCCGTGGTAGCCCATCTGCCGGGAGATGATCTTCACCTTGTCCGGCTGGCCGCTGATCGACCAGTAGTAGCGGGCGATCTTGAAGGCGGTCTCGTTCGATTCTGCGCCGCCGGAGGTGAACTGGAAGTGGTTGATCGGGCCGGGGAGCATCGTCGCCAGTTTGCTCGCCAGTTCGATCACCGGCGGCGTCGCCAGGCCGAAGAAAGTCGGCTGGAAGGCGAGGCGCTCCATCTGCTCCTTCGACGCCTCAGCCAGTTCCGCCCGCCCGTGGCCGACATTGACATTCCACAGTCCCGCGAAGCCGTCAATGTACTCCTTGCCGTCGGAATCCCAGAGCAGCGAGCCCTTGCCATGCGTGAAGATGAGCGGGCCGTCCTTCGCGTGGCGGTGCAAATTCGTCACCGGATGAAGCATGTGCGCGAGGTCCTGCTCGATTAATGCGGTCGTCTCCCATGTCGCAACCATGAATCTCCCCTCCTGGTATCCGCCGAGTATGCCTCTCTCATGCGGAGGAGTGTAGCAGATTTCTCGGCGCGCCCATCAACTCAGCCTGGGGCGATATTGTTGACGAATGTGGGGTGGTGTGATAGTTTCCGATTCGAAGGTGAGCGTAATTCATGGATGCCGGTCGTGATGCAGGCTGGCGTGTACGATGGGGAGGCAGGCCGTATCGGATGGACGGACGTTCATTCCCGCGCGGGTTCGCGCATCAATCCCGCATGTTGCGCTAACGTCCCGTTCATCCTTCGCGGCCACACTCTGTGGCGAGGCTTCGTCTGTATTGGTGCGGTAGGTGTCACGAAAGGGTGATTAATCATGGACCATCTCGACTCCTTCGTCTCGCGCCGTCGCTTTTTGCTCGGCGCAGCGGGCGCTGCCGGGACAGCCATCCTCGCCGCCTGCGGCGGAAGCAGCGCGACGAATACCCCACCGGTTGCGTCGACCGCCGCCAAAGCCGCAGCAACGAGCGCGCCCGCCGGGACGACGGCACCCGCTGCTGGAACCACCGCACCCGTCGCGACCGCCGCCCCCGCCGCTACAACCGGCGCCAGCGCGACCACCGCGCCGAGCGTCGCCGCGAGTTCAGGCGCGCCCGTGAAACTGGCCTTTTATCTCGGCGGTGATGTCAACATCCAGGACCTTTGGACGAAAGACCTCCTGCCGATGTACAAGAAAGTCCAGCCGAATGTCTCGTTCGACTTCGTCTTCTCCGAGCATGGTATCGGCGACCAGGGCACATTCGACCGCATCGCCGCCGCGAAGCAGGCGGGCAAGTCGTCCGGTGTGGATATTTGGGAGACCGGGAACCTGCTGCAATCGGGCGGCGACGCCGGGATCGTCCAGAAACTGAGTGCCGCCGAGGTCCCCAACATCGCGAAGGTCTCGAAGGATGTGTTCGGCCAGATGGGTGGCTATGGCACACCGTATCGCGCCAGTTCCGTCGTCCTTGCCTATAATAGCAAGGAGGTGCCCGACCCGCCGAAGACGATTGACGCGATCTATCGAGTGGGCGAAGGCGCATCCCGGCAAGTTCACCTACAACCCGCCGGACACGGGCGGCTCCGGGAGCGCGTTCGTGACGCGCGTTCTCAAGAAGGGCATCCCGGATGGGGACCTCCAACTCTTCCAGACCGGCTACGACCAGAGCAAGGAATCGGCATGGGACATGGGCTGGGGAATCCTCAAGGGGCTGGCACCGTCCATCTACCAGAAGGGTTTCTACCCGAAGGGCAACGTCCCCGTGCTGCAAACGCTCGGCAAAGGCGAAATCTCCGTCGCGCCCGTCTGGTCCGATCAGGGGTTGAGTTACCTCGCGCAGAAACTGCTCCCGCCCGAAGTCAAGCTCCTGCAGATCGATCCGCCCTTCAGTGGCGGCGCGGCGTTCGTCGGCGTCGTGGCGGACAGCCAGCACAAACAGGAGGCGTACGCCTTCCTCAACTGGGTGCTTACACCGGAGCCGCAAACGCTCATCGTCAACAACATCAACGGCTATCCGGGGCTGGACTGGCAGTACATGCCGCCGGACGTGCAACAGAAGTACGCGGACATCGCCAAAAGCTACAGTTTCGGCTTCAGCAGTAAGTTTGGTAACGACATGAATCAGCAGTGGTACGAGAAGGTGGCGGGTTCCCCCGCGCCGACCAAGACGCCGTAAGCGGGGGCCGTGCTATGGCTGAGATCCTGGAGCAAGCCGTTCCGCCGCCGGAGATGGTGTCGCCGTTGCGGAAGCCGGCGCGGCGCGAAGCGTGGACGGCGCCGCGCGTGCGGGAAGCGGCGCTCGGCTTACTGATGGCGGCGCCGCCGGTCGTCGTGCTCATCCTGCTAATTATCGTACCCGCGATTGACGCGGCCCGGTTTTCGCTTGGGATCGTGCCGCAGGGTAACATCACGTTCAGCACGGGCGCGCACCTGATCCAGAGCGACACGCCCACGCTCGCGGTCTATCAGAACTTGCTGGGCAGCCAGTTCTTCCGGGACGACCTCGCCTTGACCGCAGTGGTCGTCGTGGCGGCGGTGCTCATCGTGCTCGTCGTCAGTTATGTGCTCGCGCTCTACGTCCGGTTCGGGACGGGGCGGCTCCCCGCGATTGTCCGCACACTCTATCTCGTGCCCATGTTCGTCCCCGTCGTGATCGCCTCGTATGCGCTCATTATATTCTACGGCAGTCACGGGGCGTTGAATGCGCTGCTCGCGCGGGTGCATCTCGGCTATACGTCGCCGATCTACCACCAGTCCGGTATCGTGCTCGGGCAGGTCTGGACGAACATCCCCTTCGCAGTGTTGATCCTCGGCGCGGGCCTGGATGGTGTCTCGGAGGAACTCGTCGAAGCGGCGCGTGACGTCGGCGCCAGCTTCCCGCTCGTGCTCCGGCGGATCGTGCTGCCGCTGAACGTCGTGCCAACGCTGATCGTCCTCACCTTCTCCTTCATCGGCGTGCTCGGCAGTTTCACGATCCCGTATCTGCTCGGCCCGAACGCGCCGCAGATGTTCGGCGTGGCGATGCAGGCGTACTTCTCGAGCTATCGCCAGCCGCAGCCTGCCGTTGCGATGGCAGTGCTGACGTTCATCGCGGCGTCGGGTGCGGGGGCGCTCTATGTTTGGGCGACCGTGCGCTCGCGGCGGAGCGCCTGATGCGCGCGACATGGTTCATGGACGTAGCGGGGATGCGTCGCGCGCTCGCGCTGATCCTCGTGCTCGCGCTCGGCGCGTTCCTGCTCATGCCACTCGCCACCCTCGCGCTCTGGGCCTTCGCGGATGCCTGGCGGTATCCATCCGTCCTCCCGCAGGGGTACTCACTGCGCTGGTGGAGTCTGGTTTTCCACAATGACACGATAAAAAAGGCGATCACCTACAGCCTGACCACCGCGCCGGTCGTCACCGCGCTCTCGATGGTGATCTGCCTGCCCGCCGCGTACTCCTTCTCGCGCCTCCGCTTCCCGGGGCGGCGCTTCTTCTTTATTGGCCTGCTGGCGGCGAACGCCTTCCCGAAGATCGGCCTTTACATCTCCATCGCCACGCTCTTCTTCCGTCTCAACCTGGTCAATACCTTCCAGGGCGTCGTCTTGATTCAACTAATCAACACGCTCGTCGTGATGACATGGATCCCGACCGCCGGGTTCGACAGTGTGCCGCGCGAGTTAGAGGAGGCGGCGCGGGATGCGGGCGCGGGGCCGCTGCGCGTCTTCTGGCGGGTGACGCTGCCGATTGCGGTGCCGAGCATCATCGTCGCGAGCGTGCTCACCTTCCTTGCCGCGCTCGATGAGGCGCAGGGGACGCTGATCGTCGGTTCGCCGCGCATCGTGACCATGCCCGTCCTGATGTATTCCCTCGTCACCAACTATCCGGAGCCGGTCGGCGCGGTCTTCTCGCTCCTCTTCTCGCTCCCGTCCGTCGTCCTCCTCCTGCTCGCGCGCCGCTATCTGGTCGCCGGGTATCTCGCCGCCGGTTTTCGTGGAAGGTGAACCCCGATGGCCCGCTTGGACTTGCAGCATCTTGTCAAGCAGTACGGCACGACCTACGCCGTGCAAGACCTCTCGCTGGAAGTCGCTGATGGCGAGCTGATCTGCTTCCTCGGCCCGTCCGGCTGCGGCAAGACGACGACCCTACGGATGATCGGCGGCTTCATCACGCCGGACGGCGGCGATATCCTGATCGACGGCGTGAGCGTGCTCAAGCAGCCCCCGGAGCGCCGCCCGACTGGCATGGTCTTCCAGCGGTACACACTCTGGCCGCATATGGACATCTGGCATAACGTCGCCTTCGGTCTGCAAATCCGCCACACGCCGCGCAAAGAGATAGACCGGGCGGTGCGGGAGGCGCTCGATCTCGTCGGCCTGCCGGGGACGGAGAAGCGGTATCCCGCGCAACTCTCCGGCGGGCAGCAGCAACGGATCGCGCTCGCGCGGGCGCTCGTGCTCGAACCGCGCATCCTGCTGCTCGATGAGCCGCTCTCGAACCTCGACGCCCAACTGCGCGTGCGGATGCGCGAGGAGGTGAGCGCCATCCAGCGGCGTGTCGGCATCACGACCGTCTTCGTCACCCATGACCAGGAGGAAGCGCTCTCCATCGCAGACCGGATTGCCGTCATGCATGACGGCGTGCTGGAGCAAATCGCCACGCCCTCGGACCTCTACGCCCGCCCCGAGACGCGCTTCGTCGCCACCTTCATCGGCACGATGAACCTCCTCGATGGCCGGGCGGATGGCCAGGGCCGGGCGGTTGCCGGGCCGTTCACGATCCCGCTGCCGCCCGATC
>JBPCMC010000215.1:0-3147 GCA_051002645.1 Thermomicrobiales bacterium | reverse complement strand
CTGCTATTCCGTTGCCGCGATGGGCAGCGACGGACGCCGACAGGCCGGGGAGGGCGGTTCGAGCACCGCCCCTACGAACCGTATTGGACTTTCAGCCTGCGTCCCCGGCGGAGAGGCGGCGGATGCGCGCGCCGATCCGGGGGACGAGGGTGTCGAGCGGTTCGCCGCGCTGATCCGCGCACGGGGGGTGGGTCAGCACGTCGATCAGGTACGGCGACCGGGCGGCGATCCAGATGACGGGTACCTGCCGGTCGAGTGCGTCCCGCACGACATGGGCCGTCCCGCCGCCGCCGCGCGCCGCCTCCCCATCCCAGATCGCCACGAGCAGGTCCGATTGGTCGATGACGATCCGGCCAACGGCCTCGTATGCCGCCTCGCGCCGCTCCGGTGAACCCGGCAACTCCGTGACGACCGCCGCCCGTGCCAGCAAATCTCGGTACTCCGCCCGCGAGGCCGCGCCGGAGAAGTCGCGCTCGTACTCGGCGCGCGCGAAGGGGAGCGGGCAGTGCAGCGGGAAGCCATTGGCGACCGCTTCGTGCGCGATCAGCCGATCCGCCCCCTCGGCGAGCGGCGAGACGACGACGAGCACGGGCTGGCTGCCCGACGGGGCGCTGTCCACGACGGTCTGCCAGAGGAAGGCGAAGACGGCGCGCACCCGATCCCGCAGAGGGTCCGCGCCCACACCGGCGCTGGCGACATAGCGATGCCCCGTCACGCCGACGCGCAGGGTTGCCTGTGTCTGCTCCTGCCGCTGCTCCGTCACTCCCTGCACCGCGCCATCCTTTCGACGAGCGAGGCCCGTTCCTGATCGCGTAGCATACGACGCACCTTTTGTTTACGCACGCTTCCAGGTACACTCTTGGAGCCAACCGCAGGAATTTTCGGGCAAAGAGCATTTCTTGGCGAGCGGGCGAGCGAAGGAGTAGCGGGACATGCACCAGGGAGCGCAACGCGCGCAATCGCCCGACAGCCGGGCAGGGATCCCGACCCAGGACGCCTGTCGCATCGACGTGACCGGCGATGTGGCCGTCGATTGGATGCTCGTCGTGCCGACGAACGCTGCGCCGACCACGCTGGAGCGGAGCTATCAATGGGACGCGCAACATGCCGTCCAGGTCGTCGCGCAGCCAGGGAGCGCGCCGCTCCTCTGCTCGGTGATCGCCGCCTGCGCGTCGCATCTGCCGACCAACGCCGCAGGGCCGGTCTGCGTCCTGGGGCCCGATGTCCCGCCCGCCGCCTTTGCGGCCCCCGGCGAGACCGGGACCACCCGCACCTTCGCCGTCTGGCAGCCCTACCCGGCGCAGACGGGCAGCCACGAGCGGGTCTGGCGGATGCACGAATATCTCGGTCGGCGACCGGGCACGGCGATGCCGATCGCCGAGATCGCCGCCCAGGGGGACACGCCGCCTATCTGCCTCGCCATCGACGACACCGCGCTCAGCTTCCGCCGGGAGCCCGCGCTCTGGCCGCCCTACCTCCGGGCGGGGGAGGCGGCGCCGGCGCATGTCATCCTGAAAATGGCGAATCCGCTGGCGACCGGGCCGCTCTGGGAGGCGCTGATCGCGCGCCACGCTGACGCGCTGACGGTCTACTGCTCGGTCAACGATCTGCGCAAGGAATTCGCGCCGATCGGGCAGCCGCTCTCGTGGGAGCGGACGAGCAGCGATGTGCTGAAGGCGGTGCTCGGTCGCCCCGATCTGGCGCAGGCGCGGCGGGTAATCGTCTCGCTCGGGCTGAGCGGCGCGGTGATGATCGAGCGCGACGGGGCGCGCGTCCTCGCCTTCGACCCGATGCATCAGGAGGGCGACTGGGAGGGGATGCACCCCGGCACGCCATTCGGACTCGGCACCTGCATGGTCGCCGCGCTCGCTATCGCCGCCGCTCGCACCCCCACGACGCTGGACTGGACCGACGCGATCCAACGCGGATTGAGTACGGCGCGCGCGCTGCACGAACGCGGCTATCTCCTCATGGACAGCCGGCCCGAGGGCGGCTTCCATTTCCCCCTCGACCTCGCGGCGGCGAGCATCACGAGCGACGCGGACAAGCAGACCTTCCAGAGCGTGCGGATACCGGAAGTGGAGCAATGGGACATCTTCACCACCTCCTTCTCCGAGGGGTACCGGGCGATTGCCGCCCGGATCGCGCTGGAAGGCGACGCCGAGGCGTGCCGGGGGATGCCCGTCGAGCGGATGGGCGCGTGGGCCTCGGTGGACCGCACGGAGATCGAGAGTATGCGCAGCGTGCGCAACATCATCCGCGAATACCTCGCGCAGTCTCGCCGCATCCGACCGCTCAGCCTCGCCGTCTTCGGGCCACCGGGCGCGGGCAAGTCCTTCGCCATCAAGCAGATGGCGCGCGAGTGGACGGTGGGCGGCGCGAAGATGACCGTGCTCGAATTCAACCTCTCGCAGTTCGCCAGCGCGAGCGCGCTTCCCGCCGCGCTCCAGCGCGTGCGCGACTGCGCGGTCGAGCAGAGCCTGCCGCTCGTCTTCTGGGACGAGTTCGACACCGCGCTGGACGGTCGCCCGCTCGGCTGGCTCTCCCAGTTCCTCGCCCCCATGCAGGACGGCGCCTTCGTCGAGGACGGCGTCGTCCGCCCGATCGGCCCGGCGATCTTCATCTTCGCCGGCGGCACCCATGCGACGATGGAATCGTTCAAGACCAACGCGGTCGAACTGCCCGGCGCGAAGGCGACCGACTTCCTCAGCCGGTTGCGCGGCTTCGTCGATGTGCTCGGCCCGAACCCGATGAACGCGACCGACGAGACCTACATGCTGCGACGCGCCCTGCTGCTGCGCGCGCTCCTGCGCGGGCGATCCAGCCAGTTGATTACCGGGGGGCTGCTGAATATCGACCCCGGCGTCTTGCGCGCCTTCCTCGATGCGACGGCCTATCTGCACGGCGCGCGCTCGATGGAGTCGATCATCGAGATGAGCGCCCTGGCGGGCAAACTGCGCTACGAGCGCTCCGCCCTGCCCGCCCAGCATCAACTGAGCCTGCATGTGGACGCCGACGAATTCCTCGCCCTCGTCCGGCAGGAATCAACGGGATAGCGATGTGAATGGTGGGGGGGGGGTTTCGAGTTTTCCCGTGGCTTTCTGTCGGCGTCAAGGCCAGTCCCAAAGAAAACACAAAGGTGGGCAA
>JBPCMC010000214.1:0-12485 GCA_051002645.1 Thermomicrobiales bacterium | reverse complement strand
GGCGCGCGCGAGGCGCGGATCGCGGTCGCGGATACGGGCATCGGCATCAAGCCCGAGGATGTGCCGCTCGTCTGGCAGGAGTTCCGGCAGATCGACACATCGATCAACCGCAAGTACGAAGGGACGGGCCTCGGCCTCACGCTGACACGGCGACTGCTCTCCTTGATGCATGGCAGGATCTGGCTCGAAAGCGCCTACGGTGCGGGCACGACCTTCTTCATCGCGCTGCCGCTCGCGGACGAAGCGACGATCTGATGCCACGCTCCCAACCGCCGGAAGCGAAGCCGGGCGAACCGCGCGACCACAAGTACCGGCTGATTGAAACCGATCGCTGCACCGAGCCGCCACCGCCCGCGCTGGTCCAGGCGGTGCGGGAATTCAACGCGGGCGACTACTTCCAGTGTCACGAAACACTGGAACACGCCTGGCTGCACGAACCCGGCTATATCCGCGTCCTCTGGCAGGGTATCATCCAGGTGAGCGTCGCCTGCTTCCATATCACGCGCAGCAACGGCGAAGGCGCGCGAAAGATTTGGACGGCCGCCCTGCTCAATCTCGCCCCTTTCCCCGACCAATGCCATGGCGTCGATGTCGCGGCCCTGCGGACGCAGACGGAGGTCTGCCTTGCGGCGATTCTCACCCTTGGCGACGGCGGCGCGGCGCAATTCGACCGAGCGATCTTCCCACATATCGAGATGCAGCAGCAGGGTTCGTCGTCGGTTTGATTGGAGCGGTCGATGCAGACGAATGGAGAGACAACGATTCGACCGGCGATTCGTGCGGACTACCCCGCACTCGCCCCGATCGCGCAGGAAATCCTTGATATGCACGCGGATGCCCTCCCGTCGGTCTTTCGCGCCGATGGCGATCCGTTGGATGAGTCGTATTTCCTCGATCTGCTCGCCAGCGGCTCGCGGGCCATCTATGTCGCGGAGGTCGCGGGCACAATTGTCGGCTTTGCGACACTGATGGCCGGACACACGCCGGCATACAGTATGCTCGTGAGGCGGAAGACGGCGACGCTCGAAAACCTCGTCGTCACCCAGACGCATCGCGGTACGGGCGTCGGGCGGGCGCTTTTCCAGGCATGTGTCGAGTGGGCGGAGCGGCAGGGCGCGGACAGCCTCGATCTGCTCGTCTGGGAATTCAACGACTACGCCCGCAGGTTCTACGAGCGACGCGGCATGGCGACGCTCAATCGCACCATGTCGCTGCCCCTCCGATAGATTGTCGCGCCGTCCCCGCAACCGTTACGGCAAACCTGTCCCAACGAACAGGTTGACTTCCCAGCGGTAAATGCTATGCTAGCCGTGCGACAGGGTATGCCCAGTTGCGGATACAGTCATAGAGTGATATACACGAACACGACGGAAAGGAGGTCCCCGATGGTGAAGTATTTCCGCTACGGCACCGGCAATGCGTACCCGCTTGCCATCGTTTCACCGGGGGATCATCGCGCGCGGAGCGTCATTGACTGACGCAGCCCGCCGCCAAAGTCGGCACCACGCCGGCGGTCCCTCGTGATGGGGACCGCCGGTTTTGTTTTGTGCCCGGACGGTGCAGGAAGCGCCGGGCAACGAAGAAAGGAGTGGCGGGATGAAGCCACGAAAGACGCGCACGACGCGCATGACGACACGGAAAGGAGCGACACGATGAGCACGTATGACAGCCCGGGGGCGATGTTGAGCATTGGGGAGACCGTCACCCTCGTCGAGACGGGGATGCACGAGCTCCGGACCCCCCTCTTCCGCAAAAAGCAGCGGGAGAAACAACGAACATAAACGGTGCGGTGGGCTTCTCCATCGCGCCCAGCAAAGAAAGCGGTGAAAACCATGTTGGTGTTGCAGCAGATGATGTTGACCCAGATGTACGTCGAGGAACGGTTGGCGATGGCGGCCCGCGAGCACCTGGTGCAGCAGGCCGAGCAGGCGGCACGGGAAGCTCGCAGGAAGATCGCGCTGAAGGCGCGGCTGGGCCGGACGCTCGTCAGCGTCGGGCAGCGGCTGGAGACGGCCGGGGCGGCATAATCGTACACCGAGACGTAGAGACGGGCACGAGGTAACGAACGTCATCCATGGACGGACAACCAGCGCGCCGAGCAGGTGCATGAAAGGGGAGCCGCAGGCGTGCGACTCCCCTCTTTCTTTGTCTCGCCAACGAAAATGGGAGAGGCTGATGCCTCTCCCACAGTGAATACGATGCCGGCAGCTGGGAGATTTAGGTCCCTTCCTGCCAGGCGTTGTTGTATTCGTCCTGACGCGCCGAGAGCTCGTCGATCTTGATGCCAAGCGTCGAGAGTTTGAGCGTCGCGACGCCGAGGTCAAGTGCGGTGGGAATATCGTAGACCTTCGATTCGAGCGATGCCTGATTCTGGACGAGCCATTCGGTCGCGAGCGCCTGATCCGCGAAGGACATGTCCATCACGCTCGCCGGGCTCGCTTCCGCCGCCGCCTGGCCGACGAGTCGCCCCTCCGCGAGGAGGTAGACACGCTGGCCGGTGGGGAGCAGATACTCCTCGGTATTGGTGCGGACCATCTTGTGCGAGACGGCCGTCTCCCGCAGCCCCTTGACGTCGATCTCGACATCGAAGTGACCGCTATTGCAGAGGAGCACGCCTTCCTTCAAGTGCGGGAAGTGGGCGCGCGAGACGATCTCGGTACCACCCGTCGCGGAGACGATGATGTCTGCCTCCTTGGCCGCCTCCGCCATCGGCATGACACGATAGCCCTCCATCACTGCTTCGAGTGCGGCGATCGGTGAGACCTCGGTGATAATGACGTTCGCGCCCATGCCCTTCAGCCGTAGCGCGATGCCGCGCCCGACCCAGCCATAGCCCGCGACGACCGCGACCTTGCCGGCGATGAGGATGTTCGTCGCGCGGAGGATGCCGTCCACGGTGTTCTGGCCCGTGCCGTAGCGGTTATCGAAGAAGCGCTTGGTCGGCGTATCGTTGACCGCGACGACCGGGAACTTGAGGATGCCGTTCCGCTCCATCGACCGGACACGGATGACGCCCGTCGTCGTCTCCTCCATACCGCCGATCACCCGGCTAAGCGTCTCGCCGCCCATCTCATGCAGCTTGACGATCAGATCGGCGCCATCGTCCATCGTCAGTTGCGGCTTGTGCGCGAGCACCTGATCGACGTGCCGGTAGTAGGTCTGGACATCCTCACCGTAGTAGGCGTAGACCGGGATTTCCTCGTGTGCAACGAGGGTGGCGCACACATCGTCGCGCGTCGAGAGCGGATTCGAGGCGCAGAGGGCGATCTCCGCGCCACCCGCCTTGAGCGTCCGCAGCAGGACGGCCGTCTCTGTCGTGATGTGCAGGCTCACGGCGATGCGCAAGCCCTTCAGCGGCTTCTCCTGGGCGAACCGCTCGCGAATCGTCTGCAGGACTGGCATCTGCCGCTCCGCCCAGTCCGACCGCATGCGCCCCTGCTCCGCCAAACCGATGTCTACGATGTCGTAATCAACCGTCGTTGCCGTCATTCCCACCTCCAAGAGCCGATGAATCTCACGCACAGTCGCGTTCTTACAGAAGATACTATACTATCATCGGCACTTTGTCTACATATCATCCGTGATTGTGCCAAGGATGGGGGGATGCATGGCTGTACACCCCCACGAACCCCGCATCCTCCCTCTTACTCCCCTCTCCTTTGCTGCTAAGCAAAGGAGAGGGGGCCGGGGGGTGAGGTTCCCTAATCGTCCGCCAGCGCCAACTCGCGATCCGCGACTTTGGCGGCGGCGCGCAAGGCATCCGCCTTGTCCGTCTTCTCCCAGGGGAGATCGAGATCGTCGCGACCGAAGTGGCCGTAGGCCGCCGTCTGCTTGTAGATCGGGCGGCGCAGGTTGAGCTCGCGGATGATGCCGCGCGGTGTCAGGTTAAAGTGCTGGGCGATCAGTTCCTGCAACTTCTCATCAGACACCTTGCCGGTACCGAACGTCTCGACCATGATCGAGAGCGGCTTCGGCACGCCGATCGCGTAGGAGAGCTGCACCTCGAAACGATCCGCGAGGCCAGCCGCGACGATATTCTTCGCCACGTAGCGCGCCGCGTATGCCGCCGAGCGGTCCACCTTGGTCGGGTCCTTGCCGGAGAACGCGCCGCCACCGTGCCGCGCCATGCCACCATACGTATCGACGATGATCTTGCGGCCGGTCAGTCCCGCGTCGCCCACCGGGCCACCGACGACGAAGCGGCCGGTCGGGTTGATGTAGATCTTCGTGTTCTCGTCCATCATGTTGGCCGGGATGACCTCGCGGATGACGAGCGCCTCGACATCCTTGTGGATCTGGGACTGCTCGACGACCGCGTCATGCTGCGTCGAGATGACGACCGCATCGACGCGGACGGGCTGGCCGAAGCGATATTCGATGGTCACCTGGCTCTTGCCATCCGGTCGCAGGTACGTCAGCGTGCCGTCCTTCCGCACCTCGGTCAGGCGGCGGGCAAGCTTGTGCGCCAGCGCGATCGGCAGGGGCATCAGTTCCGGCGTCTCGTTGCAGGCGAAGCCGATCATCATGCCCTGGTCGCCCGCGCCGACTTCATCGCCGTCGAGGCTGACGCCGCGCGAGATGTCTGGCGACTGCTGGCCGATGGCGACCGTCACGCCGACCGAGCCGCCATCGAAGTGGCAGTCCGCCTCGCGCGTGTAGCCGATCTGCTGGATCGTCTCGCGGATGACCGCCGGCATGTCCACGTAAGCCGTCGTCGTGATTTCGCCGATCACCGCGACGAGCCCGGTCGTCGTCGCCGACTCGCAGGCGACGCGCGCCATCGGGTCCTGCGCGAGGATCGCATCGAGGATGGCGTCCGAAATCTGGTCGCACATCTTGTCCGGGTGGCCCTCCGTCACCGATTCCGAGGTGAAAAAGAGCTTCTCCGATTGCATGAACGTGTTACTCACCAACCACTCCCTTCGATCGCTTCAGGACTGAGGACTCAGGACTGAGGTCTAAGTCTTTCGCCCCCTCCGCCTTCCCCAAATTACCTCAATGTTGCTGTTACCGTCGTTCTCAGTCCTGAGTCCTCAGTCCTCAGTCCTTCGCCGAAGGCGTCTTGGTATCTCGCCGCGAACTCGTCCCAAGTATAGGTATGCGCCTGGGGACCATAGAGTTCGATAGCGTAGGTTGCCGCCTGCGCCGCGACGCGGCCGGTGACGTCCCACCCCCAACCGCGCACCATGCCGGTGAGCAGGCCCGCGCAATAGGCATCGCCGCCGCCCGTCGGGTCCATAACCTCACGCGCCGGGGCGATGGGAATGGTGTAGGTCGCCTCGCGCGTGCGGATGAGGCTCCCCTCACCGCCGAGCGTCTTGACGAGCGCGCCGTTCGGGGCGAGGTCGGCGAGCATCTCCTCCTCGGAGAGGCCCGTTTTCTCGCTCATCGCCGCGAACTCGTAGTCGCTGCCGAGGAAGACCGCCGCGCCCTTCAGTCCGTCCGCGAGCGCGGGCCCGTCCATGACGGTCGTCTGCCAGCATGGCATGTAGACGAATGGGATGCCCAAAGCGCGGCACTCCTTCGGGAAGCGTTCGATTGCCTCCGGCACCGTCGGCCCGATCAGCGCGACCTTGATCGCGGGGGCGTCGAGGTGATGGAAGGAGGTCAAATCACTGCGCGCCATCGCGCCCGCGTAGAAGCCCATCACCGTGTTGTTCTTCGTGTCCGCCGTGATGAAGCAGGAGGCGGTCATCTCGTCCGGCACGCCGATGATCGGGCCGGTATCGACGCCAATCTGCTCCAAGTAGGAGCGATACGTATCGAAGTCGTCCGCGCCGGCGGTAGCGAGGATCGAGCACGGCTGCTGGAGCAGCGCGAGCGAGTAGGCGATATTCCCCGCCACGCCGCCGCGCTGTTTCTTCATCTTCTCCACGAGGAAGGAGATGCTCAGGACGTGGACCTTGTCCGGCATGATGTGATCCCGGAAGTCGCCGGGAAAGTCCATGATGAAATCGTACGCGAGCGACCCGGTGACGACGACCTCGCGGGGCCGTCGTACCGTGCCGCTCCCTGTCATACCGCCGTCCGTCATGCGACCTTCTTCCTTCGAGTAGCCAGTAACCAGTAGCCAGTGGTCAGTAGCCAGCGGAGACATGCACCAGTGTCTGATCGCGATCTGCCGCTGCGCGAACAGGCTCTGTATAGGGAAAACGCAGAATGCCCGTATCGGTGATGATCGCGGTGATGTATGCGGCGGGCGTCACGTCGAAGGCGGGATTGGCGACCGCAATTCCTTCGGGCGCGATGCGCACACCGCCAATCTCCGTCAATTCCTCCGCCGCGCGCTCCTCGATCGGGATCGCGTCGCCATGCGGGATGGTGGTATCGAAAGTGGAGCGCGGCGCGGCGACGTAGAAGGGAATGTTATGTGCATGAGCGGCGAGGGCGGCGCTGTAGGTGCCGATCTTGTTCGCGGTGTCACCATTCGCGGCGATCCGGTCTGCCCCGACGATCACCGCCTGAATCAGCCCGCGCCGCATCAGCGAGGCCGCCGCGCCATCGGCGATCAGCGTTGAGGGGATACCCCATCGCTGCAAATCCCACATCGTCAGCCGCGCGCCCTGCAAGCGGGGGCGGGTTTCGTCCGCATAGACGTGGAGCGACGTCCCCTGACGCCACGCGGCGCGGATAACGGCGAGGGCCGTGCCATCGCCGCCCGCCGTGACGAGCGCGCCCGTGTTGCAGTGTGTGAGGATGCCGCCAGCGGGCATCAGCGGCGCGCCGAATGCCGCGATCCGCTCGCTCTGCGCGCGATCCTCGTCCGCGATCACCTCGACTTCCGCAGCGAGGGCGGCGCGGAGGGCGGCGGGGCCATCAGGTGCAGCACTGCGGGCGACACGCATCATCCGGTCAATCGCCCAGCCGAGATTGACCGCCGTTGGCCGCGTCGCCCGCAGTTCCTCGGCGCGCATGGCGATGTGCATGATGAGCATGCGGGTGTCTTGCGCGTCCCATTCGTAAGCCGCGAGCGCGACGCCGCCTGCTCCCGCCACGCCAATCGCGGGCGCGCCCCGCACTTGCATCGTGCGGATGGCGTGGGCGACGTCGTCGGGGTTGCGGAGGGTGAGCCAGGTCTCCTCATGTGGGAGGCGCGTCTGGTCGATGAGAACCACGGCGCCATCGCGCCATGCCACCGCCCGGAAGTTGTCTTGCGTATGCACCTGTGCCGCCAACCCGCTAACCCCATTGCATTGGACCCCGGAAACGTCAAAACGGCTGCCCATAGTGAGCAGCCGCACGTACTCCGAGTGTGAGGGGGAGTTCGGCGGACCGCTCATCGTCCAGCGCGGCTGCGCTGGCGGCATTGGCACCATCCTCACTGTGAGGAAGGTTGCCGGGCTTCGTCGGGCCTGTCCCTCCACCGCTCGTGATGAGTGTCCGGAGTCTCTTCACTTGTTCGCGCGCAGCATAGCACACCCACGCACGCGGAGCAACGTATCGGTCCGATATTGGAGGGCGTATACGTTCACTCGATTCCGCCGAGGGTACCCACCCCCATCTGCCCATACTGCCCAAAGGGCTCCCGCACCCGCCTCCCGATACTGCCCATGCTGCCTAGAGGGCGCCCGCGCCCGGAGGGGGTTCATTCCGGCTCCCCTCCCCGACGCGGGGAGGGGTCGGCGAGAGCGCATACGTCCTATGTCCTGTCGTAGAGACTCTTCTCATATATACTTGGTTGTCACACACTGGGACGGAGTACACACTACCGAAGGATGTCCATCGATGCCAGAACTACCCGAAGTGGAAACCGTGCGACGAGGGCTGGAGGGCGCGCTGCCCGGCCGCCGCATCGTCGCCGTCGTCGCGCCCGCCGAGGAACCGACGTGGCTGGCCTGGCAGG
The DNA here is from genome assembly GCA_051002645.1 of Thermomicrobiales bacterium. Lineage (GTDB taxonomy): Bacteria > Chloroflexota > Chloroflexia > Thermomicrobiales > JALYUS01 > JALYUS01. Next base: position 4,642 of record JBPCMC010000214.1, on the reverse strand, counting down.
CCGCATGGCAGGTTGCCCTCTCCGGCAAGGCGATTCACGCTGTCCGGCGGCGGGCGAAGTTCCTCATCATCGACCTCGATGACGACCTCGCCCTCGTCGTCCACCTGCGCATGACCGGCGCGCTGACGGTACATCAGGCCGATGATCCCCCGGCCCGTTTCCATCGGATCGGCTGGCGGCTCGATAATGGGCAAGAATTGCGCTTCGGCGACATGCGCCGCTTCGGCCGGGTGGAAGTACTCGATCCGGCGGGACTCACGGCACGGCTGGCGAATCTCGGCCATGAGCCGCTCGACGACGCGCTCGACGCGGCCGCCGTCCGCCGCGCGCTCGGCTCCTCCCCGAAGTTAGCGATCAAGGCGGCACTGCTCGACCAGACGCGCATCGCCGGGCTCGGCAACATCTACGCCGATGAATCGCTCCACCGCGCCCGCATCCACCCGCAGACCCCGACCGGCGCACTGACCGACGCCGACATCGCCCGGCTCACCGTGGCGATCAAGGACGTCCTCTCCGGCGGCGTCGCGCACAACGGCACCACCTTCGACGCCGAGGGCTTCCGCGACGCCTTCGGTAACCCCGGCGGCAATCTCCAGCACCTCGCCGTCTACCACCGCCACGGCCAACCCTGCCTCACCTGCGGCACAGACACCATCGCCCAGATGCGCCTCGCCGGTCGCAGCACCCACTGGTGCCCGACGTGCCAGCCGAGCCGAGTGGCCGGTAGTCAGTAGCCAGTAGCCGGTTTCCGGTAGCAAGGTGACTGTGCTGAGTATCCGATCCGAACTGGCTACTGACTACCGGCTACTGACTGCTCATCCACTTTTGCGCCGCCGCCGAGTGATGTGCGAGAATGAAGAAACCGTGAGACAGATCGGTTGAGGATCGCCCCTATTTCTCATCGACGCAGGCTACAACAGAGAGCGCGACAGGGACGCGCGAAGGGAGTAGCGGATGGGTGCAAAGGCGTCAGCAATCAAGCAGGCAGCGGGCGAGCCGACGGCAACCGTGCCGTATGAGCCGCCTGCGCCGGTGGATTCGCTCTGGCATAACCGGGATTTCCTCACTCTCTGGGGTGGGCAGAGTTTGAGCGTCTTCGGCACGCAGGTCACCCAGTTTGCTCTCCCCTGGCTCGTCCTCGACATCAACCGCTCCGCAATCAGCGTCGGCCTGTTGAGTGCGATCAGTTTCGTGCCCTATCTCATCTTCGCCCTACCCGCTGGCGTGATCGCCGACCGCTGGAACCGCCGCGCGATCATGCTCGTCTGCGACGCGGCGCGCGGCCTGCTCGTCCTCAGCATCCCCGTCGCCTACGCTATGGGACATCTGGGCCTCTTCCAGTTGTTCGCCGTCGCTGCCCTGATGCGCCTCTTCACGATCTTCTTCGATGTCGGCTATACGGCGTGCCTGCCGAACCTCGTCGAGAAGCGGCAACTGTCGGACGCGAACGGGAAATTGGAATCGACGCGCCGCGCCGCCGAACTCTCCGGCCAACCGATCGCGGGCGCGCTGGTCGCCATTTTCTCGGCGGCGGGCACGATGGTCATCGACACGATCTCCTATGTCATCTCTGTCATCTCGCTCGCCACGATCAAGCGTCCGTTCAATGCGCCCGCCGTGCGGCGCGACGAGGGGACGTTCTGGCAGCGGATGCTGGAGGGCATTCGCTTTGTCTGGAGCCATCCACTGATTCGCGCCCTCTCGGTCGCCACCGCCGTCGGCAATCTGGCGACGAGCGCCGTCCTCGCCGTGCTCGTCTATCGGGCGCGGATCGAATTGCACTTCGGCGCCGCCGAAACCGCCTTCTTCCTCGCCAGTACCGCCGTCGGGCAATTCCTCGCATCGCTGATCGTCGGCCAGATCTCGCGGCGATTGTCGCTCGGGCGACACATCATGCTCGCGACGATCATCCAGCCGCTCTTCCCGCTCGCCTTCGCGCTGACGGGCAATATCGCCCTGATGATTGGCGCGGGGATACTCTGGGGCGCGGCGGTGACCCTCCTGAACATCCCCTCAGTCTCATTGCGGCAGGCGACCATCCCCGATCATCTGCTTGGCCGCGCCTCCGCCGCTATTCGGATGATCGCCTGGTGCAATATCCCCCTCGGCGGACTGATCGGCGGCGTCCTCGCCAGCGGCTACGGCACGCGCGCCACCTTTATCTTCGCCTCCGCCATCCTCGCCATCACCGTCGTCTACATTGCCCGCAGCCCGATCCCGCAGGCGGATACATCGCGGGCGTAGGAAGCGCGTCCACGGTCGGCACCCCTCCGCTCGCCATCACCTTGAGGCACGGAACATGCGCCGCTATGCTGTCTCCGCAGCACGGCGATGCGCTGGTGAAAGGCAGAACGGACCGGTGCATTTCATTCGGATGCTCAGGCAGCGCCACCTCGCCATCCTCTGGGTGAGCCAGGTGCTTTCCGCCATTGGCGATGACCTCTACACCATCGCCGTGCTCTGGACGGCGGTGCGGGTGGCCGGAGGGCGGGCAGGCATCGGCAATGTGATCGGGAACATCGCTATCGGCAGCCTGACCATCCGCCGACGCATGGCGATGCTTTTCATGTGCCGTCTCGTACAGGGGGCGGCTTCCTCATCTTGGCGCTGGAGAGGGATCTCCCGGTCGCGATGCTCGGCTCGGCCGTCGCGGCGATCGGCGGCCCGATGGGCGACATCGTCATGCTGACGATGATCCAACACGATCTCCCCGCGAACCAGATCGGCAAGGTATACAGCCTGCGCCTGACGATCGCGAGCGGGGGGATGGCGCTCGGCCTCCTGCTTGCCGGGCCGCTCTACGCGCTGCTCCCCATCCCCGTCGCCATCGCCGCCTGCGCGCTGGTCATCATGCCAACGGGAGCGGGTGGGTTGCTGCGATTCGGCCTGACGGAACCGGCGGGTACCTCTCCCCTCCTGTCTGGAGGACATCCGCCTCCGCTCGGCGGGCAGGGATAATATGCGCGACGCGTCGTGGCTGCTGTCGATGGTCCGAAACAATCCAGAGGGCGCATGCTATGCGCCCCTACGACTCCCCTTGCCGTGTCGGGAAGGGCGGGCGCCCTCTGGGCAGGAGGGAGTTAGGAAGGTTACGCAAGAATGGTGAGCAACGGAGATGAAACGTCGCCGCGCATTGTCGCGGTCGGCAGCGGCAAGGGCGGCGTGGGCAAGAGCACCGTCGCGGTCAATCTCGCGGTCGCGCTGGCGCGGCTCGGTCATCGCGTCGGGCTGCTCGATGCCGATATCCACGGGCCGGATGTCGGCGTGATGCTCGGCGCGCGGCGGCGTTCCGGCGCGCCCGGTGCGGTTTCCCTGCCGATCGCGCACCGGCAGTCGCTGAAGGCCGCCGAACGGATGCCCGCCGTGGAGCGGTTCGGGGTGCGCACCTTCTCGGTCGGCATGATGATCGGCGAGCGGCAGGCGGTCACGCTGGACGGTCGGTTCGCCGGTATGCTCGTGCAGCAACTGATTAACGATGTCGCGTGGGGGCCGCTCGACGTGCTACTGCTCGATCTCCCACCCGGCACAGCGGAGCCGCACGAGACGGTCGCGCGACGAGTCAAACCGGCCGGGGTCGTCCTCGTTACCACCCCGCAGGAGGTCGCCCAGATCGACACGATGCGGATGCTCCAATTCTACGAGACGGCGCACATCCCAGTGATCGGCACCATCCTCAACATGAGTTATTTCCAGTTCCCGGACTGCGGCGCGCGGCATACGATCTGGCCGCGCCACGACACCCCGGACGGCCCCCTCTCCTATCCGTTGCTCGCGGAACTCCCCCTCGCCCCGGCCATCGCGAGCGCGGGCGATGCCGGCCAACCCGTCGTCGCCATGGAGCCGCAGAGCGCCACCGCACAGATATTCATGGCGGCGGCGACACAATTCTGGGAGCGCTTGGAGGGCGTGACGACATCGCCCGCATAGCGGCGCACAGTCACGGCGCTACGCCGACAAAAGCATCCCCTTCGGCCTATTGTGGCCGAAGGGGATGCTCAGTTCTCCGTGCTCAGCGCTCGTTAGCGCGTCGTCGGCTGCGACTGCGTGCCCTGCTGGCCTGTCTGTGATTTCGGCATCGTTGCCGCCGCACCCGACCGGCTTTGCTGGCCGGGCGGATTCGCGCCAGTGGTCTGCTGCGTCTGCGGCTTCGCCGGTGTCGTGCCGCCTTGCTGTTTCGGTTGCTGACTGCCCTGGCCGGATGAGCCGGAGGTCAGGCCATGCTTCTGCGCGGCTTCCTTCGCGGTCTCGGTCGCGCTCTGCTGGACCTGCTGCGCGACCTGACCGACCTTCTGCATCGTCTCCTGTGCGGCGGACTGCGCCTTCTCCATCACATTGTCGCGCGCTTCGCCCATCAGCCGGTCCTCCATGGGAGTCTCCGGTAGGGACATACCGACCGCGAGGCCGAGGAAAATCGCTGCCGCACTGACGGCGAGCGGGTTCTCGTGCAGTGTCTGGTCGAAGCGCGACTTCGCGCGCTGCGCCCCGTACTGGACCTGACCACCCCATTCGCCGACTTGATCCTGCGCCTGACCGGCGAACTGCCCGACTTGATCTCTGGCCTGGCCTGCGACATCGGCGACCCGGTCTTTGGCCTGCCCGGTCGCGTCACCGACTCTGTCCCTCGCTTGCCCCGTCACATCGC
>JBPCMC010000213.1:0-6062 GCA_051002645.1 Thermomicrobiales bacterium | reverse complement strand
GACCTCTTTGAGCATTATCGGGACGGCGTCGTTTCTGTCAGTTTCAGCCGGGCTGCTCCGCCCGCGTTGTTGTTCATTCTGCCGCCAAACCACCATGCTCGACTGCCTCTTCTGAGCAAGCACTAGGCAAACGCTGTGAATGTCGTGAAGCCCGATTTACTTATGGATACGGGTAGGCATCAACCAATGCGCCGGAGGCGTCCTGCAGGGTGAGGGTTTCCGGGCCGGTGTTGTCGAGGATGCCAGCAGGTTGGCCCCAATAGCGCTTCGTGGCACTATCGGTCCCCTTCCCCGAGGCGAGTGTCACCTGTCCATCGACGGGCAGTATGAATGATCCGAAGGTATAGATGTGGCCGTGCGTATCGCGCAGTGTCCAGCCCGTCATATCGAGCGGCGTGGATGAGCCGTTGATGATGGCGACCGTCTCGTCATTCGGGTCGTTGCTCGTCGCGTCGCCGTCATAGATGACATCGACGATCAGCGCCGCGAGCGTTCCTGTAGCGACGGGCGTCACGGGAGGGACCGAGGTGGGCGGGAGGGTTGGCACCGGCGTCGGCGTCGGTGGGGTGGCGAGGAAGGCGCGCCAGGCGCGGTAGTGAAGGCCGACATTGCCCGCCTCGACGGTGAATCCGGCCGGATTACCGGGCGTGAAGGTCAGCGCGCGCCGCTCGAAGAGTTGAATCAAGACAGTGCGCGACTGCCCGCCGACGCGCACCGTCGACCAGTACGCCTCCGTGAGGGGGAAGCCGGTAGCGTAGAAGGGCGAGCGAAACAGGGGCTCGACCGCGCCGCCGTCGATGACGCCGCTGCTCGTCATGAAGGTCCAGAAGACATCGGCGACGGTATGCTTCGTCTCCGGCACATACTGCTGCGCCGTCGCCTTCCCCGCCTGCGCGGGATCGTTGCCGACCTGTCCATCATGTGTCACGGTCGCGGTGATCGACGTCCCGGCGGCGAGCGCGGGGGCACTGCGCATCGGCGTGAAGGTGGCATAGGTTGGCCCGTTGGGGTCGTCCAGGTCCCCGGCGACATTGACCGCCGCCGGGCTGTGCGACTCGAACGTTGCGTCGCCGAGTTGGACATTGCCAGTGAGCATTTCCGTCGTCAGGAGGCCGTTCGTGACGAAGAAGGGATCGGCGGGGTTCCCTTGCGGGTTCGTCAGTTCCATCCTGCTCTTATCGAAGTACTGGACGAGCCGCGTGCCGCCGGGCGCGTCCCGGTAGGGCTCGGTGAGCGCGCCCGTACGCGGCTCCGGCCCCCAGATCCACGTCCGTGTCACCGCGCCACCGATCACCGGCCCATCCGTTCGCACCCAGGTACGCGTGAAGGCCGGATCAGCGAACGATGCCGCAGAAGTGCGATATGTCGCCGCTACTGCGCTAAGAATGCTCGCCAGCAAGATGAATCCGACGATTAACAAGACCCGTTGTCGCATCATCACCCCTTGAAAAACGCGAACCACGAAGGCGCGAAGAGCACGAAGGAGAGAGACGAAGCACCCGAAGAAAGACACATCGATCTTCCTCTCAACTCTCCTCCCATCTTCGTGCTCTTCGCGCCTTCGTGGTTCAAGAGTATCTATGTACGGACAGTCCCCTGCCTTATCGTACCCGATGCGCACGCTCCCATCTACGGGCGGGGTGCGGTATGCTCTCTCGTATGGAAGAACTACAGGGAGCGCCGATTGTGCGCCGCCTACCGGTCGCCGTGATTGTCAGCAACCGGCTCATTTCCCCCGATTTGATCGACCGCGCCTTCCGCTGGCGCGGCGCCGCGTGGCTCGCCAATGGCGTGCTCGACCGTCTCGTGCCGGTCGGATTGCCCCGCGCGGAGGCGCAGGCGGCGCTCCAGCGTATCCGCTCGTGGGATGCGTGGCCGGACGTGTGGTGCGAGCTCGCCGATCGCTCCATCCGTGCGGCGGATGCCGCGCCGGATCAGGCGACATGGCGGGAAGCAATGCACACCGCCGCGCTCGCCGTCCATGCAGCGCAGTTGCTCCTTTACGAGCCGGTGGAGCGGAAGCGCGCCCTCGCACACCGTGCCGCCGCCCTCTACCGCGCGGTCGCACCGCTCCTCGATCCGCCGAGCGAGCGAATTGAACTGCTCTTTCGGGGCGCGCGACTGCCCGGCTATCTCTCGCTCCCGCCGGATGCGTCGTCGGCCCATCCCGTGCCGCTCCTGCTCTTTTTCAACGGCGGCAGCACGGTCAAGGAGGAGTTGAACGGCTGGCGTGCGCCCTTCCTCTCCCGTGGGATGGCGACGCTGATGCTCGATAACCCCGGTACGGGCGAGTCGTGGGAAGGGGCGCGCTTCACTCCGAATCAACGCGCGCTGCTGGATGATTTGCGGCGACAGATCGCGGCGCGGCCCGCGCTGGACGGCCGGATCGCGCTCGTCGGCGTCAGCCTCGGCGGGATGCTGGCCGTCCATCTCGGCGCCGAAACGCCCGATCTCGCGGCGGTCGTCACGATCACGACGCCCTTCGCGCCGGGCGAGTACATCACGCGGATGCCGCTCCTGACGCAGTGGGAGGTCGTCCATGTGACCGGCTTCCCGATCGACTGCCAGCCCTATATTTGCACGGCAATGGAACTCGGGCAGTTCGCGTCGCGGCTCTTCATGCCATTGCTGGTCGTCGGCGCGGGCAAGGATCGCGTCGTGCCGCCCGATGAGTCGCGCCGCCTCTACGATGCCGCCGTCCCGCCGCGCACGCTCCATTGGTATCCCCGCGCGGGCCATTGCTGCTTCTCGCACCTCGATCTGATGCTCACAAACACGGCCCGCTGGCTCCAACGAGTATTGAGGACTAAGGACTGAGGACTAAGGACTAAGTGGAGATTGAACCCTCCTTAGTCCTTAGTCCTCAATACTCGTTACTTCCCCGATGCGATAGCGGCGATGACTTGGTCGAGGTGCGTGCGGTCGTGGTTGCGCATGTCCGCCATCTGGAGGAGCGTGCGCTCGCCGAAACGCGGGTGGACGCCCATGCGGGCGAGTTCGTGCGGCCGGAGCCCTTCGAGGAGCGCGGTGATCAGGTCGCGCTCGCGCTTCATGAACTCCAGCGCGTCCGTGGCGGAGAGCGCCTGGTAATTTGCTTCGGCCATCCGGGCATCCGGCTCGTAGGCGGGCAACTCCGGGTTCTCTTCCATCAGGATGGCGTTGAACCGCTGCGTCCGGTTGAAGGCATCGAGATCGGCGACGTGGCAGACGACCTCGACGGCGGACCACTCCCCTTCGGCGGGGCGATGATGCAGCGTCTCCTCGCTCTCCGGCGCGAAGAGCATCGCGTACGCCTCCGGCGCGTCGCGCAACTCGTTGATCATCGTTGCGGCCTCATTCTCCGCTGCTCCCGGTGCGGTGGGCGATGTCTCCTGCATCTGGCGGCTCCTTTCGTCTCGTACCTGCCTGACACGGTGTGTGATATACCCGCGCGGTCTTTAGATTACGACCGCGAATGGTCGGTATCGTCGGGCTGCGGCGCGTGACGCGCACGCAGAATCGTACGCAGGATTGACACCACGATCGTATAGCCGACCAGCGCGACACACAAGAGGCCGAGGAAGACGGGGATGAAGTGGCTCAGGAAGGCGTCGAAGAGGGCGGCGAAGATGAGCAGGCCGAAGAAAAAGAGGAGCATCGTTGCCGCCGCGAAGGTGCGCCAGCCGCGTTCGTCGCCATTCACAGCGGGAGCACGGCGGCGAGCAGGGCGACGAGCACCCAGAGGAGCATGATGACGAGCGCCAGCGCGAGCCAGATCAGCAGGCAGCCGAGCGCACACGCCCCAGTCAGTTCGCCCGCACCGAACAGGCCCGTCCCCGCCACTGCATTTTTGGCTGTCTCGCTTGTGAGCGCGCCCCTCACACTGCGCATCCCGTTCTTCATGGCGGGTAGCATACCACGAGAAGTAGTCAGTAGTCGGTAGTCAGTAGCCAGCGGACGACAATCGCGATCCATGAACGTTTCGTGGCATATCGCACAGATACTCGCGCTCTTGGGCAACGTACTGGCTACTGGCTACCGACTACTGACTACTTCCCCGCGTTTGACGTGCGCAATGGAGGCGCATACACTGTCGTCGTCCGTTCGCTCGTTGTGTACAGGTAGCGATTCTGCTACGACGACTTCCGGGAATTGCTGATTCCAGAGGCCCGGACATGGTGCACAGCGAGCGGCGTGCGATGTGGAGGGGCGGCGCGGGAACGCGCGGATACAGGGAGGCACTGGAATGAGCGAAGACGAGCGCACCCGGCTCGGTGGGCCCCCCGGCGGATCATCGGGCGGGCCGCCCGGTGGCTATGGGCAGCCACAGCCACCCGACAATCAGGGCGGCTACGGCGCGCCGCCCCTGCAACCGCCGCAGGGCGGCGGCTATGGCGCACCGCCGCCGCCCCCGCCACGTCCCGGTGGGTATGGGGCCCCGCCCCCGCCGTCTCAGGGCGGCTATGGCGCGCCCCCTCCCCCGCAAGGTGGGTACGGTGCGCCGCCTCCGCAGCAGGGCGGCTACGGTCAGCCGCCCCCGCAAGGCGGTTATGGCGCACCGCCGTCACGACCGGGCGGCTACGGTGGTCCACCGCCCGCGCAACCGGGCTACGGCCAACCGCCCCCGCAAGGCGGCTACAATCAGCCCCCGCCGGGGCAGGGCGGCTACGGCGCACCACCACCCGGCTATCCTGGCGGTAGCGGTGCGCCATCGCGCATGGCCTCGTTCGATATCAATGCGCTGATTGGCGCGCTCCGCCTCGGCGATCTGCTCGCGATTGGCGGCGGGCTGCTCTACTTCATTGCCAAGTACTTCCCGAATGCTTCGGTCAGCGCCAAGTCGACCGGACTCTTCAACTACTCGGTGACGGCCAACGGTTGGGAGGCGACACGCGGCATTTGGGATTTCCTGGAAATCATCCTGTTCCTCGCTGCCATCGTGACGCCGATCGTGATCGGCCTCAACCTGATCCCGCAGATTGCGGCATACAAGGGATGGATTTACACCGTGGCCGGTGGCGGACTCGCGCTCCTGACGATCATCGCCTTCGTGGATGCGAAGAGTCAATTCGGTGGAAGCAATATCACGGGATTCTCCATAGGCCCGTCGATCGGTTTCTTCCTGCTCATTATCTTCGGGATCGTGGTGGCGGTCGGCGGCCTGATGAAGCAGGGCATCGTCCCTGGTGATGACGCGGTCTCCTTCGGTGGTCCATCGGGTGGCCTGACCGCCAATCGCGGCCCGCAGCCCTTCTCCAGCACCTACTACGGTGGCCAGCAGCCGCCTCAGGGCGGCTACGGCGCGCCTCCGCCCCCGCAAGGGGGGAATCAGGGTTATGGTGCTCCCCCGCCTCCACAGGGCGGCTACGGGGCTCCTCCGCCCCCTCCCGGTGGTGGCTATGGTGGCCCGCCGCAAGGTGGCTACGGCCAACCGCCGCAGCAGGGCGGCTACGGGCAGCCTCCTCCTCCGTCCGGTGGCTACGGCGGACCGCCGCCCGCCGGCGGAGCGGGTGGTTATGGTGGCCCCCCGCCGCCCCCGCCGCAGCGGTAATATCGGGCTGCGCGCGGTGACAACGCGGAACCGGCGACGAACGGCAGGGCACTATGCCCTGCCGTTCCGCACGCCCGGTCGGCAACATAGCGTGGTCATTCTGCTGTTCGTGGCATTGCTGCTTTCCGGCTGCGGCGCGAAGCCGACCGCGCCGACCGCACCGATCCGCACGCACATCGAGCAAGCGGCCAACCTCCTGCCGCGCCTCCCCGCCACGACGCCTTGGCTGCGCTTCACCTTCAATGATTGGGAGGTGCTCCGGGCGCGGGCGGGACTGGGCGATACTCCCCCGGCCCAGTGGACGGCAGATGCGCACCTCAAGGCATCGGACACCCTACAGGGACGGCTGCTCGCGCCGGGTAGCGTCGCCACCGCTGCCGCGCTCGCCCCGCTCGGTATCGATGACGCGACGATCCGCTGGCAGATGGCGCTGGACGGCGCGCGCGATCAGCCGATCACGCGCATGGTCACCGCCCCCGCGCGGGACGACCGCCCGACGCAGGTCGGGGCCGTGCTCGCGCCCCTCGGCTAC
>JBPCMC010000212.1:0-20244 GCA_051002645.1 Thermomicrobiales bacterium | reverse complement strand
GCGGCGCGCAAGCTGTTGCATCTGGCGTGGGCGCTGGTGACGAAACAGCAACGGTATCGGTCGAATTATCGAATCGTCGATCCGCTACTCTCTGCTGCTTGACAGCCAATACCGTATCTCTGGGCAGATGGGGGTTAGGGCCGCCGCGTCCGCGTCAACATCTGCGCCAAGAGCGAGCCGCCGAGCGCGACGAGCATCAGCACCAGTGCGAGCGCGGCGGCGGGCGAGACGATACCGCTCTCCAGCAGGTTGAAGACCGCCACCCCGACCGTCTCGTGCCCGGCGGAGTAGAGGAGCGCCGAGACAGTCAACTCCGCGAGGCAGGGGACGAAAACAAAGAGCCAGCCGCCGAGCAGCGCGGGCCGGATGAGCGGGAAGACGGTATCGCGCTGCGCCTGCCACCACGTCGCGCCGCTCACTCGCGCGGCAGCGGGCAGCGTCTCTGAGACACCGCGCAAGGCCGCGCTCGCCGTCGTGATGCCGAAGGTGAAGAAGCGGGCGAGATAGGCGACGAGGATGATGCCAAGCGTGTTGTAGAGCCGCAAACCGAAGACGGGCCGCGCGAAGGCGAGAATGAAGGCGAGGGCGAGCACCGTCCCCGGCACCGCGTAGGGCAGCGTCGCGACCGCTTCCAACACGCCGCTGCTCCGCACGCGCGAGCGCAGCCGGAACCACGCCACCGCGTAGCCGAGGCACATGATCAGCGTCGCGCTCGCGGCGGCGAGCAGGAGGCTGTTGCGGATCGCCCGCTGCGTCGCCGCCGTCTCCACGAAGGCGATGTGGAAGTTGTGCAGCGTCAGATTCCCCGGCGTCGGTGCGTATCCCGCCACGCGCGTCAGGGCGGAGAGCGCCACCGCGATTAGGGGCGCGACGAGCACGCCAGCCGCGAAGAGCGTCGCGAGCGCGGTCACGAGCAGTCGCCACCGCCCGAGCGGCAGGCGATCCACCGCCCGCCCCTGCGCGCCCATCACGCTGTATTGCCGCCGCGCGAGGAAGCGCCGTTGCGCGAGCAGCGCGACACCCGCCACGAGCACGAGCAGCATCGACATCGCGGCGGCGACAGCGAGGTTATTCGGCGTGTCATAGTCGAGGGCAATTTGATAGATGCGCGTCGTCAGGACGTAGTAGCGCCCCGGAATGCCCATCACCGCCGCGATACCGAAATCCGCGATGCAGGTGACGAAGACGAGGAAGACACCGGCGAGTACGGCGGGCGCGAGCAGCGGCAGGCTAACGTCGCGGAAGACGCGGCAGGAGGACGCGCCGGAGACCCGCGCCGCATCCTCCAAGACCGGCTGGAAGCGGTCGAGCGCGGCGGTGACGGGGAGATAGACGAGCGGGTAATGGTGCAGCACGAGCAGGAAGATAATGCCGCCGACGCCGTACGCCCGGAAAAGCGGATCGCCCGTGCCCGCGACATGCTTGTACGCCTGATTGAAATAACCGACCGGGCCGATGATCTGCAACCAGGCAATCGCGCCGATGAACGACGGCACATAGAAGGGCAGCGCGAAAACGAGGCGGAAGAAGCGCGCCGCCGGGAGATCGGTGCGGACGACGAGCCAGGCGAGGGCGATGCCGAGCGTCGTGGCAATCGCCGTCGCGACGATGCCGACAACGAGCGTATGCCCGAACGCCACCCGCGTCCGGGCATCCGTGACGAGGAAGCGGTATGGCGCGAAGGTCACCGCCTGCGTCGCGCCGACGTGGAACGAGCGCCAGACGAGCCGGTACGCCGGATAGAGCACGACGAACCCGACGACAAGCGCGAGCAGCAGGTAGGCGAAACCCTCCGGGCGGATGCGCCCCACCCCCCGCTCGCGCCATCGCTCGGCGCGCGGCCCCTGCCCTGGCTGCCCGGCGGGGCCGACGAGGTCCGGTACGATCTCCGGCGTCCGCATCTACGCCCCTACGCTCCGAAGATGTCCGTGAACTGCTTCTTCGCGTCCGGCAACTGCTTGGCGACCGCGACAGCGTCCACCGGGAACTCCTTGATCGTGCCGGGCACCCCGGCGGGCGGCGCGACACCCGGCAAGAGGGGGATGTAATTCTGCGTGACGATCAGCGCCTGCCCATCTGGTGAGAGGACGAAATCGACGAACGCCTTGGCAGCGTCGAGATTCTTCGTCCCCGCGACGATGCCGACCGGCTCCGTGACAGGGATTGCGCCGTCGGTCGGATAAATCATCTCCACCGGCGAGCCCTTCGCCTTCGCCGCGCGCACGCCGTTATCCGTGACGATGCCGACGGGCGCCTCGCCGGAGATGATCTTGGTAAGCGCGTCGCCGTTCGCCTGCACGATGGTCATGCCGTTCGTCTGCAAGCCCTTGACGAAGTCCGCGCCGTACGCCGTGTTATTGAGGAAGACGGCGTAGTTGAGCGCCGCCGCGCCGGAATATTGCGGGCTGGGCGAGACGAGTTTCCCCTTGTAGTCGGGCTTGAGCAGGTCCTTCCATGTCGCGGGCTTCGCCACATTCGCGGTTGTGTTGACGGCGATGCCGCTGTTGATAATCTTCGTGCCGGTGTAGTACCCCTCCGCGTCCACGAACTGTTTGTCGAAGGCGCCGGCGAAGGGCGATTTGTACGTCTGCAAGAACGAGCCCGCCTTGAGCGTCTCCATCGTCGGCGCGTCCGCGATCAGCAGGATGTCTGCCTGGATGCTCTTGGCGTCCTGCTCGGCGCGCAGTTTGGCGATCACTTTCTCCGTGCCGTCGCGGTAGATCGTCACGGCGACATTCGGGTACTTCTTGTTGAAGGCTGCCTTCAGCCCGTCAGCGTCCGTCTGCACGGCGGAGGTGTAGAGCGTCAGTTTCGCGGAGAGATTCGACAGCACTGCGGCGGCGTTGCCAGCGGGGGCAGCGGTGCCATTCGTCGCGGCGGCCACAGCGGGGGTGGAAGCGCCGGCCGTCACCGTCCCGGTGGGTGCGACGGTGCTGGCGGCGGTCGCGGTCGCCGCGCCCGGCGTGACAATCGTGCTGACGGCCGGAGCCGCCGTACCGCTCGTGCTCGCCGCGCCGGACGGGGTGGATGCCCCGCTCGTCGGCGCCGGTTTCGGCGTCTCGGTCGCTTTTGATCCGCCGCACGCGGCAAGGACGGCCGCAGCCGCGCTCGCCGCGACCCCGCACAAAAACTGACGGCGGGCAAGACGCTGGTACATCGTGGTTGCTCCTTCTCGCGGTAAGTCGCGTCGAATGATCGCGGTAGCATAGCCCATTCACCGATTGCACAACAGGGGCCGCCGTGCGTTCGGAAGATGATCCACGAGGGAGATGATCGTTTCGTGAACGACGCAGACCAGGAGCCGCCGCGTCGCGTATACTGCCGTTATGGAAGACCGCGCATTCGTGCCCGCACTGCACCCGAGTCCGCTCACCTGCCCGCGCTGCGGCAGCGGCGATCTCGTGCGGGACGCCGCGCAGCCGCACGAGTACATCTGCGCCCACTGCCAGACGCGCTCCCGGATGCTCCCCAGCCGGGGACAATTGCTCGTCCTCGGCTGGGTCTGCGCGGAATGTGGGCACGACAACGAGCGTGGCAACCGCTTCTGTACGCAGTGCGGCACATCGCTAACGAAGGCGTGCCCGAACTGCGGCGCGACAATGCGCGTCGAGGATCAGTTTTGCAACACCTGCGGCAGAAGCCGGGGCCAACTGGTTGCCGAGTGGTATCGCAACGGCAAGGGCGCGCTCGACGCGGGCAGACCGTGGGACGCCCTGCCACCACTCAGGCGGCTCGCCGGTCTCGACCCGGAGTACGGCGACGTGCACCGTCTCATCGAACGTGCGGAGAGCCAAGCCGCCGCACGCCCCGCGCCGGTAGCGGTGCAAGCGCAGTCCCCGGCGGCAATCGCCGTGCGCGACGCGGTCGCCAGCCTAAAACGCGACCGGCGGAAGCCCGGCGTGACCATCCGGCTCGTGATCGCCCTGATCGGCGTCGTGATGGCGGTGGCCGGCGTCTCGATGCTCGTCGGACTGCTGCTCCATTCGGTCGCCTTCGGCGTGCTCTTCTTCCTCTTCCTCTGCGCGCTGATCGTCGCCAATGTCTGGATCGGCCTCAGCAACTTCTGATATCCCTACAGACGATCAGCCATTGCATCTCGTAGGACAGATGCCGCGTGTACCTTTCGTCTGCACACGCCCGCTGAGTGAATTTTATCAATGTCTTTATCAATAATCTTGACAATCGGGCGATGATACGTTAGCCTTGACTGGAGATGGTTCGCGTTTGACGGTCGAATGAGGCAGGAATGATACAGCAGGTGAGAGAACCGATTGTAGCGAAAGCGCCGCTGAATCGCGTGCCGATCACCGGGCTGCTCGCGTCGAATATCGTCTCGCTGATCGGCAGCATGTTGACGCTCATCGCGCTCCCGTGGTTCGTCTTGCAGACGACCGGGAGTGCGGCAAAGACGGGCCTGACGGGATTCTTTGTCGCCCTGCCGTTCTTCGTTTCCGGCATCTTCGGCGGCACACTGGTGGACCGGCTCGGCTATAAGCGGTCGAGCGTCATCGCGGACATCGTCAGCGGTGTCGGCATCGCGCTCGTGCCGCTGCTCTATTACACGGTCGGGCTCGCTTTCTGGCAGTTGCTCGCCCTCGTCTTCCTCGGCAACCTGCTCGCCGTACCGGGGCTGACCGCCCGCCGCGCCCTGCTGCCCGAGTTGGCGTCCGCAGCCGGGTGGCGACTCGAACGGGTGAACGCCTCATTCGAGGGCGCGCAGTACATCGCACTCCTGCTCGGCCCGCCCATCGCCGGGCTGCTCATCGCCCTCTTCGGCGCCAGCCGGGTCCTCTGGCTGGATGCCGCCTCCTTCTTCATCTCGGCGGTCGCGGTCGCGCTGGCGATCCCCCGCGCAATTACCGGCGCACATCGCGCGGCGACTGGCGGCTATCGGGATGAACTGGTCGCGGGGCTGCGCTTCCTGCGCAACGACCGCGTGCTCCTCGCGCTGGCAATCAGCGTGGCGCTGTCGAACCTCATCAGCAGCCCGTACTTCGGTGTCGTGCTGCCCGTCTTCGCCAAGCGGACCTATGACAGCGCGACCGCCCTCGGCATCATCGTCGCCGCGATGGGCGGCGGCTCGGTGATCGGCGCGGTGATCTACGGTGCGGTCGGCCATCGCCTTTCGCGGCGACTGCTCTGGATTGGCGGCTTCATCCTCAACGCCCTGCCGATGGCAATCATCACGGTCACCCATTCTCTGCCCGTGATCGTTGTCGTGCTGGCCGTGGGCGGCATCGCGAGTGGGCCGCTCAATCCGCTGCTCGTCACGATCCGGCACGAGCGCATCCCCGTAGCGATGCGCGGGCGCGTCTTCAGCACCTTCAGCGCCATCGCGTCCGGCACGCAGCCGCTCGGCCTGCTCGTCGTTGGCAATCTGCTCGACCGGATCGGGCTTGGGACGACGGTCCTCGCGATCGCGGTCGGCGAACTGGCCGTCGGCGTTGGCTTGCTCTTTGTCCCCGCCTTGCGCACACTGGGGGCGCCCTCGTCCGCGCACCCCGAGCCCGCCACCGTCGCGGGATAGCACCGGAGGGATCATGCTCGCGACCTTACGACAGCGCAATTTCGCCCTGCTCTGGACGGGCGGGCTGATCTCGCTGCTCGGCGACTGGGCGCTGGCGGTCGGTCTGCCGCTCTTCGTCTACGCACTGACCGGCTCGACCGTCGCCACGGGCGCGATGGTGATTGCCCGTCTCATCCCGCGCGTGCTGCTCAGTTCGGTCGCGGGCGTCTTCGTGGACCGCTGGGATCGCAAGCGGACGATGGTCTGCACCGATCTGCTCCTCGCACTTTTCCTGCTGCCGCTCCTCGCGGTGCGTGACGCCGACCGGCTGTGGATTGTCTTCCTCGCCCAGCTTGCGGAGTCGTCCCTCGTGCAACTCTTCCGCCCGGCGGAACGGGCGCTCCTGCCACGATTAGTCGGCGAGGAATACCTGATACCGGCGAATTCCCTCACCGCGATGAATAACAACCTCGCCCGGCTGATCGGCCCGTCGATCGGCGGTTTCCTCTTCGCGGTCCTGGGGCTGAATGGCGTCGTCGTGATCGACGCGGCCTCGTTTCTCATCGCGGCGACGATGATCGCCGCGATCAGTACCCAGGCGCGCCCGGACCGGGCAGCCCGCATCGGCGCGACGACGCCCCGCAAGGCGTGGGTCGCCGTCTGGCGCGAATGGTTGGACGGCCTGCGGCTCGTACCGAGCAGCCGGTTGATCGTCGCCCTCTTTCTCTTCGGCGCGATCACCGGGTTCGGCGAGAATGTCATGTCGACGCTCTTCGTGCCCTTCGTGACGAAAATACTCGGGGGCGACGGGCTCGCCTATGGCTGGATCCTCTCCGCGCAAGCGGTTGGCGGCCTGGCGGGTAGTCTCGTCGTCGGCCACCTGAGCGGCAGGATCACCCCGCCGCGCCTGTTGGGGTTCAGCGCCGTACTCTTCGGGCTGACGGACCTCGCCATCTTTTACTATCCTCTCTTCGTGCCCGGCTTCGTGCTCGCGCTCCTCTTGATGGTGATCGCGGGCATCCTCTCGGCGGGGATGATCGTCAGTTACCTGACGATGCAGCAGACCGCCGTTGCCGACGCCTATCGCGGGCGGCTCTTCGGCGCCTTCGAGACGACCGAGGCGCTCGTCGGACTCTTCGGCGCCGGCCTCGCCGGTCTACTCAGCGCGCGCCTCGGCATTGTGCCGATCATCAGTATCCAGGGCTTCGGGTACCTCGGCGCCGGCATCATGGTGCTCGTCATGCTCCGTCGCACGCTCGGGGCGAATGGCGCGGCACGATCCGCCGTGACCGAGACCGCCGGGGTATCGAGCCGGTAAGGGAGGATTCCAGCAATGCTCGCGATACTTCGACAACGGAATTTTGCCCTCCTGTGGATCGGGCAACTGATCTCCGTCTTCGGCGACTGGGTCCTCTTGATCGCCCTCCCCTTCTACATCTTCGACCTGACGGGCTCCGCGCTGGCGACGGGCGCGATGTTCATGGCGCAGACCGTGCCGCGCGTCCTGCTCGGCTCGGTCGCCGGGGTCTTCGTCGATCGCTGGGATCGCAAGCGGACGATGATCGCCGCCGATCTCTCCCGCGCCGCCCTGATCCTCGCGCTCCTGACCGTCCATTCGGCGGGCTGGCTCTGGCTGATCTACCTCGTCGCCTTCCTGCAGGCGGTGATCGCGCAATTCTTCACGCCCGCCAAGAACGCAGTATTGCCGCTGCTCGTCAGCGAGTCCGATCTGGTCGCCGCCAACGCGCTCAATTCGCTCAGCGAGAGCCTGACGCGCCTGACCGCCCCCGCGCTCGGCGGCGCGCTCTTCGGCCTGCTCGGCCTGGTGAGCGTCGTCTGGGTAGACAGCGCATCATTCCTCGTCTCCGGCGTACTGATCGCCCTGATCATCTTCCCCAGCCGGGCCGTAGCAGTCGAAGTGACATCACGCAGTCGCTCGTGGGTCGCCGTTGTGCATGAATGGCGCGACGGCATAAGACTGATGCGCAATGACCCGACGATCACCGCCATCTTCGCGACGGCGGGCACGGCGATGATCGCGGACGGGTTCTTCGTCGTCCTGCTCGTCCCATTCGTCAAAGAGGTGCTGCATGGCGGACCACAAGACTTCGGCTGGTTGGCGAGCGCGCAGGCAATCGGCGGATTGATCGGCAGCGTCTTCCTCGGGCGTGTGAGCAAGGTAGTCCGCCCCGGTCTCCTCATTCCGCTCTGTGGCGCGCCGTTCGGGCTCTTGTTTATCGCTCTCGCGAATCTGCCGGGTTGGGGCGGGCTACCACCACTTCCCGTCGCACTCGTCTTGATCGGACTGGCAGGCGCGCCCGTCGTCGGCTTCTTCATCAGTATGCAGACGCTGCTCCAGGCGAGCGTGCCGGATCGGTACCGGGGGCGCGTCTTCGGGGCCTACGCGACGACGGTGGCGTTCATGACGCTCGTCGGTCAGGGCGTCGGCAGTATCCTCGGCGACCGTCTCGGCGTCGTGCCCGTCCTCACCCTCGCTGGCGTCTTCGATCTCCTCGCCGCGCTCGTTGCCTTCATTCTGCTCGGTCGCGCGCACCACGCCGCACAGACCGTCGATTCCGGTATGCGCTCGGAAGAGGCATTGCCGACGGCTCGATAGAGGCTCGGCGGGAAATGCCCCCACCCCCTGCCCCTCCCCCGCAAGCGGGAGAGGGGTGCCTCGCGTGTTGCGTTCGTAGCGACTCTCGGCAATCCATCTCGCCCGATCAGATCCCCTCTCTCGCTTGCGGGGGAGGGGCAGGGGGTGGGGGCAAGGAACTATTCGCGCCTGCCCGCGCCGTAGATGAAGAAGGTTGGCGTCTCGCGCACCGCGACATCGAGGCCAGCACGCTCGCATTGCGCCGCGAGCGCATCCGGGTCGTAGAAATTCTTGACGATCTGATAGGTGCGGCCATCATTGAGTTTGCGCGCCATCACCTGCGAACCCTGCGCAGGCAGGACGTGATTGGTGGCCGTGGTCGTCGGCTCGCGGCGGCCATCGACGAAGAAGACTTTGCCGCCCGGACGCAAAGCGCCCGCGACGCCGGCCAGGAAGCCGTCCAGCCGCTCGGTCGGGATGTGCGAAATCCAGAAGCCGAAGCAGATGCCGTCGTACTTCCGCTCCGGTTGCCAGGTGAAGAGGTCCGCGATCACGTATGAAACGCGGTCACTCCCTACCTTCGCACGGTTGATCGCCACCATCTCTGCCGAGGCATCGACGGCGGTAACCGTATCCGCCGTCTTTACCAATCGCTCCGTCCAGATGCCGGTGCCGGGGGCCAATTCGAGCACATCGCCGATGAAGTGCAGCGCGTCGAAGGCATCAAAGACCGTCCGCATCTCCGCGAACCAGCGCCCGTTCTGCTCCGCGCCATGATCGTACCGCCCCTGCCGGTACCACCACTCGTCGTACTCGGCGGCGCGCGCCTGATAGTAATCCACCATGTCGGTCAGTACATCCGGTGCAACGGTGTCGGTCATGGTTTTCCTACCCCCTTGCCCCCTCCCGAAACGGGAAGGGTGACTC
Organism: Thermomicrobiales bacterium; assembly: GCA_051002645.1. GTDB lineage: Bacteria > Chloroflexota > Chloroflexia > Thermomicrobiales > JALYUS01 > JALYUS01. Next base: position 11,215 of record JBPCMC010000212.1, on the reverse strand, counting down.
TCCTTGATTGCCGTGGCCTGCCCCCCCATTGCCTCGATATATCGGCGGCTTGCTCCCCTTCCCCGGTGGGGAAGGGGGCCGGGGGGTTAGGGCGATCCCCTTATATCACCTCACCAATCGCAGCGTGCACCGCGTCCATCGGCACGTCGCGGCGCGGGGCAACGTGACAGTCATGTGCCGTGCCCGTTGGCAGGAGCCAGGTCGTCGTGCCGCCGACGGTCTTCTTGTCCCGCGCGATGTAGGGCACGACGCGGTCGATGTCGAGCGACAGGCCGAGCGCGGCGGCGCGGCGCGGCAGTCCGTAAGCATCGAGCAGCGCGCCGTATGCCGCCGGCACATCGGCGGAACAGGCATCGAGTGTCGCCGCGAGCGCCGCCTCCGCCCGCAGGCCGAGCGCAACCGCCTCGCCGTGGAGTAGCGGTGTCGCCCCGCCGACCGATGCAGTCGCCAGCGCCGCCGCTTCGATGGCGTGACCCGCCGTGTGCCCGGTGTTGAGCATGGCGCGCAGGCCCGTCTCCTCTCGCTCGTCGCCGCGCACGACAGCCAGTTTCAGCGCGACATTGCGGGCAATCACGCTGGTCAGGGCGAGCGGATCGCCCGCGATCAGCAGGTCCGCCCGGTCCAGTAGCGTCGTACGGAGCGTGGGGGCGAGGACGCCCGGCACGCCACCCTCGACCAGGGCGTGCTTGATGATTTCCGCCCAACCGGAACGCGTCTCCCGCTCCGGCAGCGTCCGCAGGCAGGCCGGATCCACGAGGACGAGATGCGGCTGATAGAACGCGCCGACGAGGTTCTTCCCCGCCGGGAGGTCAACGGCAGTCTTGCCGCCGACGCTCGAATCGACCATCGCGAGGAGCGTCGTCGGCACCTGCACGAGCGGCAGGCCGCGTAGATAGGTGGCAGCGACGTACCCGGCGAGATCGCCGACCACGCCGCCGCCGAGGGCGATGATAGCCGTCTTGCGATCGACGCCCGCCGCCGCGAGCGCGGTGTAGAGTTCCTCCGCCCGCGCGAGGCTCTTGCTCGCCTCTCCGGCGGGCACCGTCAGTGATGCCTTCAGCGGCACCCCCGCAGCCGCGAGCAAGTCCCGCACCCGATCACCGAGCGCGGCGTCCACCCGCTCGTCGGTGATGAGCACGGCGCCAGAGAGTCCGCCGGGCCAGCGGTCGGCGATCCGCTCCGCCAACGTGGCGAGCACGCCATAGCCGACCACGAGGTGCGAAGCGTGCGACGCGGTATCGAAGCGATCCTCCCAGAGCGCGACGGGTTCGCCACGCACCAACGCGGCCAGTATGTCCGCGACTCCTTCGGGCGTCCGCCCTTCCGTCGTTATCGCAAGGTCCGCCCGCGCGTAGTCTGCAGCGCGCCGCACCGTCATGTCGCGGAGGGCATCGGCGGGAGCGGCGCCGGCGAGGAGCGGTCGTGCCGCAACGTCTCGCCCATCCCGCGTGGCATGTTCTTCCAGCCGCGCGAGTAACGTCTCAGGCAGCGCGCCCAGGTGGACGACGAGCGCGCCCCGCCGCATCACCGGCCAGTTCGCCTCAACAGTGACAACCCCGCCGCCGGTCGCGACGACTGCGTGATGCTCCTGGCAGGCATCCGCGAGCACGGCAGATTCGAGCGCGCGGAAGGCGGGCTCACCATCCTCTGCGAAGACGCGCGGGATCGGCTTCCCGGCCCGCCGCTCCAACTCCGTGTCCGTGTCCAGCGCCCGCCAGCCGAGCCGTTCCGCCAGCCGCCGCGCGACCGTGCTCTTGCCGCTCCCACTCAGCCCGACAAGTACAATCCGCTGATACCGCACGAGGGAAACTCCTAACCACAGAGACACAGAGAGCACCGAGAGGGAGGAGAACGAAAGGACAATTGGAATCGTCTATTGTTCTTCTCTCCCTCCTTTCTTTCTCTGTGCTCTCTGTGCTCTCTGTGGTTCAATTCAGCCCCTAAAAGATGTGGCCGAAGTCGGTGGTGAAGACGTATTCGCTCTCGCTCCACGGCTGCCGCCAACTGTCGTCGTCGAAGCGGGCGAGGCGGAAGGGCGTCAGGTCCACGACGGGCAGTTGGCCGGTGATCCACTGCGCCATGCACTCGCCGATGGCCGGGGCCTTCTTGAAGCCCGCGCCGCTGAACCCGGCCATGAAGTAGAGCCCGTCCGCATCCGGCGCGCGGTCGAGGATCGGATGGGTATCCGGCGACATGTCATAGAGGCCCGCCCAGCCGGTGATGAAGCGCGCGTCCCGCATCGGCGGCATCCGCATGGAGATCTGCGCGATGGCCGCCGCGCCGTATTCCGGTGTCACGTCCTCGATGTAGTTATCCGAGTCCACAAACGAATGGTGCTCGGCGGTGGCGACGCCGACGAGCGATTGCCCCGGCTTCCAGAGGCGGCAGAACATCCCGGCGGCGGTATCGACATAGGCCATGTGGCCCGCCGCCATCGCGGGCGGGCGTTCGAGGATGGCGACGGGCACGCGCATCACCTCGATGGGCAGCGAAACGCCCGCCGTGGCGAGGAGCGGTTTGCTCCAGGTGTTCGCGCAACAGACAACCACCGGCGCATCGACCGGCCCATCGCTCGTCTCAACGCCCGCCACGCGCCCACTCGCCGTGCGGATGGCCGTGACCGTGGCACCCTCGCGCAGCCGTGCGCCACGATCCACCGCTGCGGCGATCAGCGAGCGCGTCGTCGCGACCGCGTCCACCGCGCCGCTCTCGGACTCGTACGCCGCGCAAACGAGATCATCCACGCGGTCGAAGGGTTGCAATTCCTGGAGTTGCGCCGCCGTGACGACTTCTGTTTGAATGCCGACCCGCCGCTGCATGGCGACATTCGCGTACATGCGCGCCACATTCGGATCGTCCGGCCCAGTCTGGTGGACGGTGGCGATCAGCCCGCTCGCGTCGTACCCGCAGTCACCGCCGACGATCTCGCCCCAGTTGCGGAAGACCTGCACCGAGCGGTGGACGAGCGTCGCCTCGGGCACATTCGAGTAATGCTGACGCAGCAGCGCCCCCGTCTTCCCGGATGCCCCCGCCGCCACATGATGCTTCTCCAGAATGAGGATGTCGCGCACGCCGAGCCGCGTCAGATGGAAGGCGACACTTGCCCCCATCACCCCCGCACCGATAATGACGACCTCCGCCCGCTCCGCTGCCATCGCCGTCCTCCCTTCGCCCGCAGTATAGGGTATTTGAACCACGGAGACACAGAGAACACAGAGAGGGAAAGAGAGGAGAGAAGAACAATGATTTTCTCTTCTCCGTATCTCCTCTGTGCCCTCTGTGTCTCTGTGGTTCAGACTCCCAGTTGATCAGTCGGCGACGGGGACGACGTGGACGGGAGGGGCGAGTGTGGGGGGCGATGCCGGGTCGTGCTGCCACGGCGGGCGGAGGTGGGTACGGTTGCCGAAGCGATCCTCGACTCTGCCGATCATGCCGCCAACGCGCTCTTTGACGCCCTGCATCCGTGCATTGCCGACGCCGAGCGAGGTCTTCGTCCCCTCCTGGACGCCCTGCAGCCAGGCGCGGACGCCGTCCGGGTTGGCGAGGGTGCGGGCAAGCGCACCCGCCGCGACCGTGCCGCCGTAGGCGATGACGCCCTTCGGCACCCACGACGCGCCGGGGATGAGGCGGACGGCCCGGTGCGACACTTCGCGCCACCCGAGACCGGCGACGAGATAAGGCGCGGCGTTCATCAGCACCGTCTTCTGGTCGCTCAGATCGCGGCCATTGATGGCGGCAAGTTGGTAGGCGAGGACCAGTTGATTCTTCGTGAGCACAAGGAAGTCCGCGCTCGACGCGGCGATGTTGCCGAACATCGGGATGCGCGCGGTGATGTCCGCCATGATCGCGAACTGCGCGTTCGCCCGCGCCGTCTGCTCGATCAGGAGATCGGTGACCGGCTGGCGGAAGCCCGCGAAGGCGTGACCCCAGGCCAACCGGCGATCCGGGTGCAGCATCGGTACGAGCCGTGTCCGCAGGGTGCGGAGTGACTGCGGATTCGTCGGGTCCGGGACGACGATCGAGGGGATACCAGGGTCAACCGGCATCCCCGGCTGCGTCAGCACCGCGAGGACCGCCGTCTGCCGTTGATCGCTGACGACCTGCCGTACGACCGGATGCTGCCGGATCGCGGGTGTCGGATCGAGCAGGAGCACCGCATCGTAGGGGACGGGCCCGATCCGCAGGCCATCCAGCACATCGGGCGTCGCAACTGTCGTCGTGGCGCGCGCCGCCTGCTCATCCGGCGCATCCGCCCCGGCGAGGGCGAAGGCGAACTGCTGCGCCATGCGTGCATTCGGCCCAACGATAAGCAGCAACGGCTGTTGGGCCAGTTGGGTGCGGAGGTCGTCGAGTTGCAGCGTGCGGATGATATTCACGAAGTCGCGTGCGGAATTCTTCATTACCATTGCCATCGCTTCTGCCCCTTTCGGCGTGGTTTTCTCCCCTTCCGGCAATGCACGGAAGGTGCCACCATGCTTCGTCGCCGTATTGTAAGGGAATTACGAAATACGTGCCACCGCAGGCGTGGCACGGTTTCTGCATTACTCCCCAGTAGTGGACGGCGAAGGGTGATCGAATACCCTTCCGCAAGACCCGCATTGAGCGGGAAACGAAGGAGAGATGAAATGCTCTGGGCAATCATCGCGGTACTGTTGCTTCTCTGGCTCCTCGGCTTTATCGGCAGCGTCGGTGGTGGGCTTATTCACTTGCTGCTCGTCGTCGCGGCAGTCGTACTCGTCATCCAACTGCTGACCGGACGGCGCGGTACGGCGCTCTAAAGCGACCAAATGAAAACGAAGAAGCCACCGGCGAATGGGCTGGTGGCTTCTTTTTGTGTTACGAGAGCAGTATCGCCTGTACTATCTCGCCCGCATCGAGGGCGATGATTCCTTCGGGGATGACAACCAGCGCCGTCGCGCTCGCGAGACCGACGATATTGCCTGACCCCTGATCGACGGCGATATGGGCCTCCCGGCCGGTTGGCGTCTCCGCTATTCGTGCGCGCAGATATGTCTCATGCCCGCCCCGGTTCGCTATCGCGTGTGCCAGGCGCACAGGTACCGTTGGTGGCGTTTCCGGCGTCACACCAAGCATCCGGGCGATGGCGGGACGCACGAGCAGGTGAAAGGCGACAAACGCGGCGACCGGATTCCCCGGCAAGGCGAGGATCGGCGTCTGCCCAATGGTACCGAAAGCGGTCGGTCGCCCCGGTCGCATCGCCACCTGCCAGAAGTCGAGCCGGCCCCGCTCAGCGATGACGGCGCGCACCGCGTCGTACGCCCCAACGGAGACGCCCCCGGTGGTGATAATGAGATCGGCATTGCCAGCGGTATCGAGCGCCCGACTAATCTCCTCCGGTGTGTCACGCGCGATGCCAAGCGGGACGGTGATGCCACCATATTGCGCGATCAGGGCGGCGAGCATCGGGCCGTTCGCGTCAGGGGTCTGCGCCGCATCGAGCGACTGCCCCGGCGGGACAAGTTCATTGCCCGTGGAAAGCACGGCAACACGGGGCTGACGCATGACGACGGGGAGTGCATCACCGAGGGCGGCGAGAAGGGCGATCTGCCCCGGATCGAGAAGTGTCCCCGCCGATAGTATCGTCGCGCCCGCTCGCAATGTTTCGCCGCGATGCCGGATATGCGCGCCCGCCGAAACGGTCACACGGATAGCGACTTGCTCCAAGCCGCCATCCGTCTCTTCCAAACGTACGACCGCATCCGCTCCCGCCGGTAGCGGCGCGCCGGTGGTAATCGCGACCGCCTGACCCGGTGCGAGACCGATGGATCCAATATCGCCCGCCGCCTGCACACCGATGACATCGAGATAGATGGGCGCACTGGTCGATGCCGCTGCGGTATCAGCCGAGCGGACCGCGTACCCATCCATTGCGCTATTCGTGAACGGGGGCAAATCACGCGACGCGCCGACATCAGCCGCCAGTATCCGACCGAGCGCGGCATCGAGGCCGACCGCCTCGGTAGCGCCGCGCCGGATGCGGGCAAGGATACGCGCCTGCGCCTCCGAGATGGACAAGGGGCGCGGCGCGTGCATGTGGCGGATGACTCCTTCAGTTAGGAGGCGGGCTGTGCCTTGAGATTCTCCATCGCGCTGACCAGTTCGCGGACGGCCCCGGCGGAGCGTTGCAGCGCGCCGTACTCGTCGGCGGTCAGTTCGATCTCGATGATCTGCTCGCGCCCATTCGCGCCGAGTTTGCATGGCACGCCGACGAAGAGGCCGTGGATGCCGTACTCCCCTTCGAGCAGCACGGAGGTCGGCATGATGCGCTTCTTGTCGAGCAGGATTGAATCGACCATCGCGCAGACCGACGACGCGGGCGCATAGAAGGCGCTGCCCGTTTTGAGGAGATTGACCACCTCCGCGCCGCCGTTCGCGGTGCGCTGCACAATCGCGTCGATCCGCTCCTGCGACATGAGCGCGGGCAAGGGGATACCGGCGACGGTCGTGTAGCGCGGCAGCGGCACCATCGTGTCGCCGTGACCGCCGAGCACGAAGGCAGTGACATCCTCCACCGAAACATCGAGTTCCTGCGCGATGAAAGAGCGGAAGCGCGCGCTGTCGAGGACGCCCGCCTGCCCGATGACGCGCTCCTTCGGGAAGCCGGACGCCTCCAAGGCGATATGGCACATCGCGTCAAGCGGGTTGGAGACGAGCAAGAGAATCGTCTCCGGCGACTGGGCGACGACCTGCTCGGTCACGCTGCGCACGATGTTCATGTTCGTACGCAAGAGGTCGTCGCGGCTCATGCCCGGCTTGCGGGCGATCCCGGAGGTGATGACGACGATGTCCGAATTCGCCGTTTCGTCGTACCCGTTCGTGCCGGTGATGACGGTATCATACCCCTCGACCGGGCCGGACTGGCAGAGATCGAGCGCCTTGCCCTGCGGCAGTCCCTCGACAATATCCACGAGCACAATGTCGGCGTAATCGCGCTCCGCGAGCCGTTGCGCGGTCGTGCCACCGACCATCCCCGCACCCACGACGGTAATCTTCTTCCGCGCCCCTGCCATCGTCGCATCCCTCCGCATTGGCGAATTTCACGATCGAATCCCGGTCTACCGGGAACCGCATCGTACCACGCGAAGTAGCCAGTAGTCAGTAGCCGGTAGCAAGTGGTTAGTCAGTACCATGCATGCATCGCTTGTCAAAGCCGTCCGCTCGGCTTCACGAAAGATCAAAGGCGTACTGGCTACCGACTACTGGATGCTGACTACTGTTCCGGCGCTCGTGGTCGATGAGCCAGCGTTTGACGTGGACGCCCCAAGCGTAGCCGGTCAAACTGCCGTCGCCGCCGAGGACGCGGTGGCAGGGCACGATGATCGAGACGGGATTGCGCGCGACGGCCCCGCCGACCGCCTGCGCGCCACCCGGCTGGCCGAGATCGCGGGCGAGGTCGCGGTACGTCACCGTCTTGCCATAGGGGATGGCGAGCAGCGCCGCCCAGACCCGCTGCTGGAACGGCGTCCCGACCAGGTCCAGCGGCAGATCGAACGATTGCCGCGCGCCGCTCACGTATTCGGTCAACTGCGCCGTCGCGTCGGCAAGCCCGTCCGCATCCGGCACGAGCGGCGTGGGGCAATACTGCTGGAGTGCGTCGCGAGCCGCTGGCATCTCCGCGTGCGCCGCGATGATTAGCGCGCGAATCCCGCGCTCTGTCACCGCGACGAGAATATCCCCCACCGGCATTGGGAGATTGGTATACGCGGTCATTTCCGTCGAGCTCGTTTCCAAGAGATTCCTTTCACGGCTATGTTACGTACGAATCGGTGACTGCGGGGACATAGAGCGTATAGTCCTGCTCGTTATGGAAGATGTAATACGGCTGCATAACCTGCTGCTCGGCGGGGCGTCTCCCCTGACTGCCGGGGGCCGCGTACACTTCCGTTTCCGCATAGGCGAGTTCTATCTGCCGGACCACGAAACGATCCATGATCACGTCCTTGCCCACGTAGAAAGCGGGTGCGCCATCATCAACGTAAAACGGGCGTCCACGACCCGCCGCGAGCATCCGCCACGCCTCATCGGGCGTACGGAGGGGATAGCGGCTCTTCGCGAGCAATGGTCGCCGCCTGCCGATGATATTCGTCGCTTGCCCGTCGCGGTTGAGCGAGACGGCCAATCCCTTGTTCGTGTACACAATGACGCCGTTAATATGGCGGTGAAAGGAGAGCCGCCATGTACCGTCCGGCAGGTCATGTATCACGGGCGGAACCGAATCCGGCATCAACAATCCACGCGCCGTGAGTAAGCGCGCCGCCCGCTCCGCCGCCTGCGCGTCGGTTGCGATGGACTGCTTCTCGTCGCGCGGGATCGTCGTCTGGCATTGCAACAGGGAATAGGGCGGAAGCCACTCCCACCCCTCACCATCCCGTACCACGATGCTGTTGAAGCGATCGGTGAAATCGGCCGGATACGTGCCGACGACATAGACATCCGCTTCCATCGGCATCTGAGGGAGGGATACCGCGAGGTCGTAGCCATGTATCGTCAGGTGCGATTCCGGTTGGTATTCGCGCGGGAGCGTCCCGAACGCGAGTGGGGAGAGTTCTTTCGGCTCATCCGGTATCCAAAAGAGATTGGGCCGCGCGGGTGGAAGCGTCAGACCGGGCATCATGATCGGCGAGACGGATATCTCCGGTTGCTGATTTGCAACCGTCGCGGGAATTGCCGCCGCGCTCGCGGGCGCTGCCGCCGGGAATGGCGTCTGCGATGGAGCCAGGGGCATCGATGTGGGTGCGGGAGATGGCGTTGGTACCGCCGGTGCGACGGAACCGGGTGCGGTTCCCCGATTCGTGGTGCAAGCGGCAAGCAACAGGCTGAGCGGAGCGGCAAGCAGGGCGCGGCGATGAAGGCGACAGACCACGGCGCAACCTCCTTCTCCACGGACAGAGTTATCTCTCGTACAATGCTGCGCCTCCTTCGGTTCCATTCTTTCTATGTTCCTTGCGCCGAACGGAGCCAGAACGACAGATCCTCGAAGAGCATTCCGGGCCGTAATCCGATCCCAGGCAAAGCACGAGAAGGGATCACATCTGCGTCGCGCGCCACACACAATTTCGTGTACGCGCTATCTTCTAACGCATAGACTTCAACCGTCTCTTCTTCCCAATCAATGATCCAGTATTCCTGCACCCCGAAATGCGCATATCGCTCACGCTTGATCCCGCGATCCTGCGCGCGAGTCGCACCCTCAACCACTTCCATACAGAGCTTCGGCACGCCGCGGGGGTGCCCTTCATCGGGCACTTCCCGAAGGTGCTGCGCGGTAAGGATCATCACATCCGGTTCGTAGATATCGTGTGGCCCGAGGATAATCGCGAGATAGGTGAAACATTCGCCGTCCTGCTGGCTGCCATCGAGATATTTGGCAACGGTCATGAGCAACTCGCCAATGACGAGTTGATGATTCGTGCCAGGGAACGGCGTCCGCGCCCATTCTCCGTCGATGACTTCCCAACGGTGGTGATCGCCTTCCGGCGACGCCAGATAATCAGCGTACGTCAGCTTGGCCTTGGTCACCACGGCGTGCCCCCTTGCTACGCGGGAAAGTGTGCAGCCATTATACCTTATGAGCGGCTGGCGCGGGCGAGGCGTTGCGCCTCCTTGTGAGCGAGGCGGGAGGGTTCGGGGAGTTTCGTGCGCACGGCGCTACGGCGGACGATCTCAACGGCCTCATCAAGAGTAATGCGCTGGCCGATGGAGACGAAGACGGGGGCGACATTCGTGCGCGTCCGCAGCGCCGTACCGATTACCTCACCCTTGTCGACGAGCGGCGCGATGCTGGCCGCCGTTTCTCCCAGTCCCTCAAAACGCCCGACGAGGATCGACTTCGCGCAGCCGAGCGTCGGCAGGTCAACGGCAAGACCAAGGTGGCAGGCGAGGCCGAAGCGCCGGGGATGGGCGAGCCCTTGACCGTCCGCGATCAGCACATCCGGCGCTGCGGGCAATTGCTCCAGCGCGGCGACCGCCGCCGGTAATTCGCGCCAGGATAGGAGGCCGGGCACGTAGGGATACGCCAGCGGCGCATCGGCGGAGACGACGGCGATTGGCGTCAGGTCCGGGAAGGCGACAAGCGCGGCGACGGCAATCGCACGATCCGCGCCGAGATGGACATCGACGGCAGCGATGGTTTCCGGTGGCCGTCGGAGCGGTTCCTCCCGCACCAGCGCCGCCCAGACGCGCTGCCGGGCAATCGCCTCGCGCGGCGCTTCGGCGGTGTCGGGCAGGTACGCGGGATTGACGGTGACGCGCATTGATTATCCTCGTGGGCAGTGGGCGGTGGGCAGTAGCGAAAGGGAAATGCGCGTAGCGCGTCCGCCTTGGCTGCCCACTGCCCACTGCTCACTCACTTAAATCCAGCGCTTGCGGCGATAGAACATGATCTGCACGAGGGTGATGGCGATCATCACCGCGACGCTGACCCAGAAGAGCCAGCCGGGGTCCTTCTGCACCCAGGGCTGATTACCGAAGTTCATGCCGAAGACACCCGTCAGGAAGCTAATCGGCAAGAAAATGGCCGCGACGACGGTGAGCCGCTTCATCACCTCGTTCATGCGATTGGAGGTCATCGAGAGGTAGGCGTCCAGCGCGGAGGACATCTGATCGCGGTAGGAATCCACCACCTCGAAGATGCGGATGAGGTGATCATGCACGTCGCGGTAGTAGATGAGATTATCCGGCTGCACGACGCCATACGACTCGCTCGTCAGGCGGCTGAAGGATTCCAGTTGCGGGTTGATCACCTTGCGCAGTTGCACGACATTGCGCTTCATCGCGAAGATCGTATTCAGCACGGCGGGCGTTGGGTCGGCGATGATCGCGTCCTCCAGGCCGTCGATCGCCTCGTCGAAGGCGTCGAGGGCCGGGAAATAGCGATCCACCAGCGTATCGAGCAGGACGTAGAGCAGATAATCCACCCCGCGCGCCATCACCCGCGCCAGGCGCTGTTCGAGCCGCCCGCGCTCGTCATCGGTGGCGAGGCGGCCCCGGTGCGATGAGATCAGGAAGGTATGGCCGATGAGGAAATCCAACTCGTGCGTGGTGATCTCATTGGCCTCGAACTGCATGTCGAAGGCGACGAGGTAATCGTAACTGTCGAACTCCTCCAATTTTGCCCGCTGCCCCTGCCGGGCGAGGTCTTCGGTGGTCAGGTGGAGGATGCCGAAATCCCGCTCCAACCATGCGAGATCGTCCT
>JBPCMC010000211.1:0-7506 GCA_051002645.1 Thermomicrobiales bacterium | reverse complement strand
TGGAATGGCACCGCGTGCGGACGGGGATCGGCTGGAAGCTGGCGAAGGAAGGGATCATTCGCCGTGCCGTACGTTCCTATCTCGCCCATCCCTGGTACACCCTCCCTGCAACTGCGTAAGTCCTATTCCCTATCAGCTCGTGAACGATACAGTCTTCATCCTGAATATTTTCGATGCACGCACCCTATTCCCCGATGACGATGCGGATTCGTCCAGCTCCTGATTGAGTATCAGAGCATCATTTCGCCCTTGCCCATCCCCCAGGCGCGTGCGACACTCCGGGCATGACCGTGACGCTTGCCCCGCCTGCCCCCTCCCACCGTGAATCCCCGCATCATCCGCTGACGTTCTGGCTGATCGCGGCGCAGTTCGCCATCTTCGGTGTGACTTTCGCGATGATCAGCGTCTTGTGGAAGGACATCATCGTCGCCGTCCATATCTCGGACGCGACATTCGGGCGCATTCTCGCGGCGATGCCGGTGGCGGGCGTGCCGGTGATGCTGCTCGGCGGATACCTCGGCGACCGCATCGGGCCGCGTCTCCTGCCGACCCTTGGCACCGTGCTGATGATCGCCTTCTGTCTGTCACTGACCGGCCCAATCTCGATCATGATCCTGCTCCTCGCCGTCATCTTCCAGGGTGTCGGCGCGGGCATCTACGATGTTGGCATCAACGCCGCCGCCGTGGATTACGAGCGCCGCGCCCCGCGTAGTGTGCTCAACGCGCTCCACGCCTGCTTCAACGCCGGGGCGGTCTCCGGCGCGATTGTGACGGGCGCCTTGCGCTCCGGCGGCGTCCCGTATCAGGCGATCCTCGCCGGGCTCGGCGCGCTCTATTGCCTGATGCTCGTCGCCATCTGGCGCATTCCCGCGCCCGTACAGACGAGCCACGCGACCCAGCAGCGCGACTGGCGCGGCACGCTCCGGGAGATGCGCGCGAACCCGACGATGCGGCTGATCGCCGTCATTCTCTGCTGCGGCCTCGTCATCGAGGGGACGATGGGCACCTGGGCGACGCTCTATCTGCGCGCGGACATCGGCCTGGCGGCCTGGATCGGCGGCATCGGCTACGCGCTCTTCAATGTAACGATGACGGTTGGCCGGCTGATGAACCAGAAGTTGCTTGCTCGTGTCGGACCGCGCGCCGCGTTGATCGGCGCGGGCTGCGCCATCGTGGTGGTCAATGCGCTGACGCTGCTGACGCGCCAGCCGTGGCTCGTCATCCTCGGCTTCGGCGTGCTTGGGGTGGTGACGGCGGGGGTCTTCCCGACCGGCTTCATCGTCGTCGGGCGGGTGGCGCCGGGGGCGATGGGGCTCGTCTCCGGTGTGCTCTTCGCGCTCGCCTACCTCGCGTGGGCGACCTCATCGCCGATCGTCGGCACGATCGCGGATGTGCTCTCGCTGCGGCTCGCGCTCAGTATCCTCGGCGTTCTCGGTGCGATTGTCGCCCTCTGCGCCCTCCGCCTACCAGACCAGCGTGCTATGCCTGCGCCGATCCTCTCAGTGTCCGAGGAAGTCGCGGCACGCTGAGCCGCACGCTCAAGGCAACCGCTCAAAGACGCCCTGAACGGTGACGATGCGGCCTTCGTCGTGGTTGCGCCGGAGGTTCCGCATCTTCTCGCCGATATTGTCGATCAGAATCTGCATTCCCAACGGCGGCGGGCCGGATGGCGCGCTCGATGCGGGTATCTCCGGTGCGGCCAGTTCCGCCCAGGCAATCTCAGTGAATCCCGCCGCAGCAAGCGTCGCCCGCGCGTCCTCCGGCGATTGCAGGAAACTGATCGACGGATCATTCGCCCACGGAACCGGGAAGTGGATGGGCTGCACCGGCCCGGCCATCGTCTCATGCAGCGCGTACCGCCCGCCGGGGCGCACGACGCGGTGAATCTCGGCGGCGAGCGCCTGCTTGTCCGCGACGTTCATCGTGGAGAACTGTGTCCAGACGAGATCGAACGAGTTGTCGGCGAAGGGCAGGGCAAGCGCGTTGCCGTGCCGGAAGGTGACGCGGTCGCTGAGGTCGGTGCGCGCGGTCAGCATCTCGCCCACCCGGCAGAACTCCTCGGATAGATCGAGCACCGTTACGGTGGCGTCTCGCTGCGTCGCGAGCGTCCGTGCCGGGCCGCCCAACCCACCGCCGACATCGAGGACGCTCATTCGGGGCCGCATTCCGGCGCGCTCGATCAGTTGCAGCGTCGCGGGCTTGCCACCGGGATGGAACTGATCGACGGGCGTGAGATCGTCGATGGTCAGGGCATCGGGGTCCTTGCCGGCGGCGCGCAGCCCGGCGAGTATCCGCTCGCCGAGGTCGCCCGATGTATAGTGCGCGCTCACGGACGCAGCGTACGGTTGATCGACCATGAAGCCCTCCTGAAATATGCGGACGAAGCTATGGTAGTGTAACACTGCTTTCGATCCGGTCGAAGAGCGCCTGCGCATCGTCCGGCTGCGCGTCGTACTGCGTAGCGGGCACTTCGATGCTGACCACATAGCCGTTCGCGCCTTTGATGAGCGCAACGCTCTGCCCGACGACCGCTTTGCCGCCAATTGTCGCGCGGTAGAGGTTCCGCACGGCCCGCGCGCCGCCGATCGTATTCGTCCCCTCCGCATCGACTTCGTAGTCGCCCGCCGTCGCTTTCAATTCGTCCGTGACGGTGGCGGCGAAGTCGGTCAGTTTCGTGGTGTCCGTCACCGCTTTGCGGACAACGCGGACGCGCTGATCGCCGCTCGCGTTCTGCGCCGCGAACTCGACGCCAGGCGGCGTGGTGGGCGCGGCCATTGCCGCCCACCCATCCGGCAAGACGATGCCGAGGCCGGACGGTGTGCGCGTGACCGCACCCGCAGCGCCGGGTGGGGCGAGCGCGGCGGGTGTCGGGGCATCCAGTTTGAGCGGCACGAGCGAGCCGACGATCCCCTCAATGGTCGGGCGCATCGCCGTGGCGACATCGGGCGTGGCGGTTGTCGTGATCGTGATCGCGCCCGCGAAGGTCAGTGTGACGAACCGCTCCACTGTCGCGGGCGTGCCATTCGCATTGCTGGCGTAAATGAAATGGTAGGTCGGCAAGCCGTTGTCGATCACGCCGCGCACGCCGGTCAGGACCGTCGATTGCAGCGCACTCCCTGGTGCGTCCTTGCGGTACTGCGCGTCGAGGAGGCCGGCAACGACGGGTGGCGGCAGGCTTGTCCAGTTATCCGGCGTCGCACCTTCCTCAATCGCCAGTGTCACGGCGTCCTTCGGCGCGCGTGTGACGACGCGACCCGCCCGCGCGGGGTCGGGTGCGGGCGGCAACCAATCCGCCGGGAGGTCGATGCGGTACGTTTTCGTGGGATTCGTGTAGGTCGTGCCGTTCGCGAGCGGCTTCAATCCCGGTGTCTCCGTCACCGGTATCGCGACGGCAACCGTCGGCGCTTGGCTCGCGCTCGCGGTGGCAACTGGCGCTGTTGCGAGCGCAGCGGTGGTCGGCGCGGCAGGCGTCCCCGGCACGCGCGTCAACTGCGCCACCGCCGTCTGCTGCGCCGTCAGCGCCACCGGCGTCGGCGTCGCCCTCCCACCCCCGCACGCGACAAGAAGAAGGAGAATTGAACCACAGAGACACAGAGGACACAGAGAAAACCCTGGGAGATTCCTTGTATTTTCTTTCTTCTCTTTTCCTCTTTCCCTCTCTGTGTTCTCTGTGTCTCTGTGGTTCATCTCCGGTTTCAGACTGACCACGCGGCGTCGCCGTCCTGCCAGCTGTCGGAGGTGGCGGAGCAGGTGAGGGCGCGGACGGTTTGGGCGCGCACATACTCCTCGTCCACGTCGTAGCCGAGGCCGGGCGTGGTCGGGACGGGGATCGCGCCATCCGTGGCGAGGATCGGCACAGTGGTGATGTCCCGCGCGTAGTATTTGTCGGAGCCGGAGACATCGCCGGGGAGGGTGAAGCCGGGCATGGCGGCAATTGCCACGTTCGCCGCTCGCCCGACACCGTATTCGTGCATCCCCCCGCACCAGACGGGGATGCCGCGCGCGTAGCAGAGGTTGTGCGTCTTTTTCGCCTCCAAGAGTCCGCCGAGGCGGCTCGTCTTGATATTGATGATCCGCCCGGCGCTCAAGTCGAGGGCCTTGCGGGCGTCCTCCGCCGTGTGGATCGACTCGTCGAGGCAGATCGGCGTCTCCAGTTCGGCCTGGATGCGCGCGTGATCGACGATGTCGTCGTGGCCGAGCGGCTGCTCGATCATCAAGAGGCCGAAGCCGTCGAGCGCCTTGATCAGCGGGATCTGGTCGAGCGTGTAGGCGCTGTTCGCGTCCACCTGCAAGGGCAAATCGGGCCACCGCTCGCGGACTGCCGCGACGGGCTTGACGTCCCACCCCGGCGCGATCTTCAACTTGACGCGCGGGTAACCCTGCGCGACGAACTCGCCGACGACTTCCAGGAGCCGTTCGACATCGCGCTCGATACCGAGGGAGACGCCGGAGGTGATCGCGGGCCGCGTCGCGCCGAGCATCTGGGCCAGTGGTCGCTGCTCGGCGGTCGCGAGGAGCGCCCAGTACGCCATCTCCAGCCCGGAGCGGGCGAAGTTATTGCCGCGCACCTTGGCAAAGCGCGCCAGCAAATCTTCCGGCGCGGCAATCTCCTGCCCAATCACGGTTGGGGCCATGAAATCGCGCAGGACGGACCAGGCGGTATCCGTCGTCTCCGGGCAGTAATACGGGTCGGTCGGCACCGCGCATTCGCCCCAGCCGATCTGCCCGGCGTCGTTGTGGACACGGATGAGGATGTGATTCAACTCGTTCTTGCGGTGCGAGCTCGTCTGGAAGCCGCGCACCAGTTCCATGCGGACGTGCAGCAGATCGACGCGGGTGATGCGCATGACGGCTTACTCCTTCGTGAGAATGTAATAGGCGCGCTCGTCGCCTCGTCGGAACGTCATGGCGCAGTATCCCGCCGCGAAACCCTCGTTGAACGCGAGCCGCACCGCCGCCTGCCAGTCTGCCAGGAACTTCGGGCCGTGCGCCCGCGCGGTCTTCAAATCGTGCGGTACTTCGATGCCGATGTACCGCCCCCGCTGCCAGATACTCACATTGGGCGAAACCGAGACGTTGCGTCCGCCGCCATGCATGTGCCAGGAATGCACGGCAAAGGTGATCGCCGCATCGTCTGGGTCGGGCTTGGCAGGGAGTGGATCGACGGTCGGCCAGACGCAGAGGAGGCGGTCGGTCGGCAGGCCGGGATTGAGGGCGTCCTCGCGCGGGCCGTAGAAATTCGGGTGATAGTGCGTAGCAATCGCGCCGAGCGTGACGAGATTGTAGTGCGCGTTCATCGCCTGCAAGGGGTCGAAGGCCCAGGCGACGAGCGGCAAGCCCTGCGCGCGCGCCCAGGTGCGCTGCCACTGCTTGATGCGCCGCCCGGCGCCGCCGCCCTGCGCCTCCGGCAGGACGCCTGTCAGTTGCGAGTAGAGGATCGGCGTCCCGTCCAGCACGCCCCGGAAGGCGAAGGAGAAGCCGACGAGCCGGTCTCCGTCGAATGCGCCGAGGACGAGGCCGCCATAAGCGCTGGCCGCCGCGAGCGTCGCCACGGGGACGATATAGCCATCCTCCGTGATGCCCCACGTCCGCCGCTGCACCTCCTGGCAGGCGCGCAACTCCGCCGGGTCGTGGATCGGGCGGATAGCGAGCGTGCCGGGTGCGTCGCTCATGGTTCTGGCTGCGGGCGTCTGCATATACTCACCTCGTTGAGGCGTCTACGCGGTGCATCGCGCATAGAATAGCATAGCGGCCGTGTACGCATGGCGGCCGGATTATCCCCGGCCATAGACTCGACATGACGTATTACTGGTAGCGAGTTCATATAGATTACTAATAAACGCGAATAAGTAGACAACTCGATGTGCCGATGTTATATATGGTATATAGCATCGGTTCTGGTACAGGTGGTCTTCGGATATATGGAGGGTCTCATGTCCAACTTCGATCAGTTCATGCAGGCGGACGAGCAGTACGCGGCGCACTTCGCGAAGGATGATCTGCCGATGCCACCGGGGCGAAAAATCGCTGTCGTTGCCTGCATGGATGCCCGTCTCGACCCCGCGAAGTTCCTTGGCTTGCAAGAGGGCGACGCGCATGTCATCCGCAACGCGGGCGGGCGGGCCGCCGACGCGATTCGCTCGCTCGTCATCTCGCAGCACCTACTCGGCACGCGCGAGGTCGCCGTGATTCATCACACCGATTGCGGCATGTTGACCTTCACCGAGGAGCAGTTGCATCAGAAATTGCACGACGAGTTGCATGTCCATGCGGAGATCGACTTCCTTCCCTTCACGGACCTTGAGCAGAGCGTGCGCGATGATGTGCAAGCCCTCAAGGACTCGCCGCTGCTCCTGCCGGACGTGCCCATTCGAGGCTATATCTATGATGTTCACACCGGGCACCTGCACGAAGTGAACTAAGCATCGCGCGCCGACATTGGCTACCCACGATGAGAAAAGGCGAGAGCGCGATTCCGCTCTCGCCTTTCCCTTTGGCGTATAATGGTATCGGTTGACGCTCGCAGGCTGGCGACTACTGACTACCATTCCGAGAAGTGTACGGACACTTGACAAAACATTTGGGCGCATGGGACTATCGTGCAACGAATCACCCCATGCAGGAGCGTCGTCTCCCTCCTGCGTCTACTCCCGATGATGTTTCGCTCTCCTCGGTAAAGGACACTCCGCGTGGCCCGTTCGGCTCCTCCCTATTCGCATCGTGCGGCGACGCGCACCCGGCCCTTGCCGGTGACGCGCCAGCGGTTGTATGCGCGGCGGCAGCGGGCGGCGGTGCCACTTTTCCGCGTCTTCGGGGCATTCCTGCTCGTCGCGCTCGCCTTCATCATCGTCACGGGCGTGACGCTCGGCGTGCTCATCAAACGGCAGGCGGGGCGGGACGAGGCGCGGCCGTCGGACGCGATTGTCGTACTCGGTGCGGCGCAGTGGGACGGCAAGCCGTCGCCCGTCTTGCAGGCGCGCCTCGACCATGCCTACGACCTCTACGCCGCCGGGCTTGCGCCGAAAATGATCGTCACGGGCGGCGTCGGCGTGGGGGACAGCTATTCCGAGGGCGAGGTCGCGCGCCAATACCTGCTGCACAAGGGCATCCCGGCGGCGGCGCTCTTGACGGAGAATCGGGGCCGGACATCGTACGAATCGATGCAGGGTGCGATGGCGCTGATGCAGCGCAATGGCTGGCACAGCGCCCTGCTCGTCTCGGACCCGTTCCACATGTATCGCCTGAAGCGGATGGCCGGTGACCTCGGCGTGCAGGCGGCGACCTCGCCAACGCGCACCAGCCCAATCCTGCCGGGCAGCGCGGAAGAAAAGCGCTACATGGCCCGCGAAGTCGCCTCGCTCGCCGATTACCTCATCTTCCGCCGGTAATTTTGGCACGGGACAGGGAGAGAAATCAACCACGAATGCTGCCCAGAGGGCGCCCGGAAGAGCACGAAGGCGGGAGAAGAAAAGAAAGGGTCGTTGTTTCTCTTCTCTCTCTTCGTGC
>JBPCMC010000210.1:0-10232 GCA_051002645.1 Thermomicrobiales bacterium | reverse complement strand
TCATGTTGACGTCGTCGTTCGGGTGGACGGGCGCATACTCGCCGCGCCGCCCGCCGAGCAGTTCGTTGGCGCGGTTGGCGATCACCTCGTTCGCGTTCATGTTGTGCGACGTGCCCGCCCCCGCTTGGAAGACATCGACGACGAACTGTTCGTGGTGCTGGCCGTCGATGATTTCCTTCGCGGCTTGGACGATGGCGCTCCCCTTCTCAGGCGGCAGTTTGCCAATTGCCATATTCGCCATCGCCGCCGCCCATTTGACCATCGCCGTGCTCTCGATGAAGGTGTGGTGCGGCCGAATGCCGGAGATCGGAAAGTTCTCCACCGCCCGCGCCGTCTGCGCCCCATAGAGCGCCTCCGCCGGCACCCGCACCTCGCCGAGGGAATCGTGCTCTGTTCGCATCGCTGTCGCCGTGGTTGTCATCGCAAGTCCCTTTCCGCCCGTACTATCGCGACGATTCCAGTGTACGCCGTCGTCCGTGGATAGGACAGTAATTTCGAGGCCGTGTATCATACCGACCGAGGAGGTCGCGGTGCAGAAGACGAACGCGATGCGCGCGCTCGACCAGCGCAAAATTCCCTACGAGACGCATGAATTCTCGGACGCAATCCGCTCGGCGGACGGCGTCGCGACGACGCTCGGCATCCCGGCGGCGGAAGTGTTCAAGACGCTCGTCGTTATCTCCAAGGCGCGCGGCACGAAACCAATGCTCGTTATGCTGCCCGCGAGCACGGAACTCGATCTGCGCCAATTCGCCCGCGCGGTGGGCGAGAAAAGCGTTCGCATGGCGACGCAGCGCGAGGCGGAGCAACTGACGGGCCTGAAAGTCGGCGGCATCTCGGCGCTCGCACTGCTCACGAAGCCGTTTACCGTCTACCTCGACGCGAGCGCCACCGCGCTCGATCTGCTCTACGTCAGCGGGGGACAGCGCGGCCTCGACCTCCGCCTGCGCGTCGCGGACCTCATCGCGGTCACGGGCGCGACAATGGTCGAAACCACTTGAACCACGGAGACACAGAGAACGCAGAGAACGCAAAAGAGAACAGGGGATATTGAGTGAGACCGTATTGACCGCTACATTACCCGTGATGAACGCTGAAGGTGGAGCAAGGAGGAACGAGCGATGGGTGACGAGATGATGGAGATCGGCTATCAGGTGCCGAAAGACTTGGC
This sequence comes from Thermomicrobiales bacterium, assembly GCA_051002645.1. Classification (GTDB taxonomy): domain Bacteria; phylum Chloroflexota; class Chloroflexia; order Thermomicrobiales; family JALYUS01; genus JALYUS01. The sequence continues at coordinate 9,061 of JBPCMC010000210.1, read as the reverse complement.
GGAGAAGTGGAACGGCCTCTCGGACGCGGCGCGGCGAGAGGCGATCGCGATTGCGCTCTATGTCTCCGGCGCGGCCACCAATGTCTCCGAGGCGGCGCGCGCCGCGAAACTCTCGCGCGGCGGCATGGGCGACCTCATGGACCGCATCGGCGTCGCCATCCGCCCGAACTAACCGGGGATTGAACCACAGAGACACAGAGGACACGGAGAAATACGAAGTAAAAACAAAGAATCCTTCTCTTTCTCTTCTCTGTGTCCTCTGTGTCTCCGTGGTTCAACGTTTGCTACCATTAGTGGGCTTGATAGATCGTTCATGGAGGAGGGGCATGTGATGGCGAGCGCAGGGACGACGGCACCGGCGATGGTCGCGCCGATTGAGACATTGGCGATCACGCGGGCGGAGTATGAGGAGCGCGTCGCGAGCACGCGCCGGGCGATGGAACGTGCGGGGCTGGATGCGCTGATCGTTTTCAACTCGATCCGCATCGTCTATCTCAGTGGCTTCACCCACGCGACGACCGAGCGACCGATGGCCTTAATTATCCCCGCCTCGGGCGATCTCGGCGTGCTCATCCCGGCGCTGGAGCAGGAGCATGTGCGCAAGGCGGCGAGCGTCGGTCACTTCGCCGTCTACCCTGAGTATCCGGCAGGGCCGAGCGGTAAGCACCCGATGCAGCATCTCGCCACCCTCCTCAAAGAACTGAAACTGACCGGCCGGGGGAAGAAGATCGGCGTGGACACCGACGGCTATGGCGATGTGAACGGCTATCGCGGCCCGAGCGTCACGGAAATCGCGGCGGGCGCGGCGGTCGTGCCTGCGGCGGACCTGATCGACACGCCCCGGCACGTGAAGACGGCGCACGAACTGCAACTGATCCGCGAGAGCGCCCGCTGGGGCAACCTCGCCCATCGTATCCTCCAGAAGGAAATGGCCATCGGCCGCAGCGAGATCGAGGTCAGCCTGCGCGCTACCCTCGCCGCCACGACGACGATGCTGGACACCCTCGGCCCGACCTACATCGGCGGCGGGCGCGGCGTGCAGAGTTCCCCCGCGTCGGCGATGTTCATCGCCGGCACGAATACCTCGATGCCGCACGGGATGCGGCGCGAGGGCGGCTTGCGTCCCGGCGATGTCATCATCACCGGCGCGGGCGCGCTCGTCGGCGGCTATCATTCGGAGTTGGAACGGACGATGATCGTCGGGGAACCGTCCGCCGAGTTCCGCACCTACTTCGAGGCGATGACGCACATCCAGGAGGTCGCCTTCGCCGCCCTGCGCCCCGGCCGTACCTGCGCCGACGCCGAGCGCGACATCTCCGGCGCGATTGCCGCGATGGGCTACGCCGAGTTGCAGCGCCACCACACCGGCCACGGCATCGGCCTGGAGGGGCATGAGCAGCCCTTCATCGACATGGGCGACGAGACGGAGTTGCGGCCCGGCATGGTCCTCAGCGTCGAACCCGGCCTCTACGTCCCCGGCTTCGCCGGCTTCCGCCACTCCGACACCATCGTCATCACCGACAACGGCTGCGACTCCCTCACCTTCTACCCGCGCGATCTCGACAGCCTCATCGTGCCTGTGTGATCCTCGCAGCAGAGTGAAAGCGCGAAGGCCCGATACCTTCGCGCCTCGATCCACGACGCACTGCGCTATACTCCAACTCGATGCAATGACCACTCCGTCGCCGGATCGATGTGGAACGAGCGCACGATGAAGATCATCGATGAGGAACTGATCGAATCCATTACACAGACCATCGTGGAGCACTGCAATCCGCGACGGATTATCCTGTTCGGCAGTTACGCGCGGGGCGATGCGGGGTCGGACAGCGACCTCGATATCTTCGTAGAGATGGAAACGCCGCTCGGTTACTTTGACCGCGCCATCGCTATCGACGCGCTCTTCGGTATGCATCCGTGGGCGATGGACATCATTGTGTACACACCGGAAGAGGTGAAGCAATGGACCGGGCAGGTTGGCACGATGTTGACCTACGTCGAGCAGGAAGGACGCACCCTCTATGAGCGTCCCGAACTCGCCACCGTCCCATCGCGCGTGGCTGAGAAAGGCGGATCACGACATTCTCGCCATTGAGAGCATGATTGCCGGAAAACGCGTGCCGTGGGACAACGTCTGTTTCCATGCCCAGCAAGCGGCCGAGAAGATTCTCAAAGCATTCCTCGTTTATGACGGCCAAGTTCCCCAGAAAACGCACGATTGCGTCTCCCTGCTCGTGGACTGCGCCACGATCAATCCCGCGCTATCGACGTTGGAAGCCGACTGCCGGTACGTCACCCGCTTTGGCGTCGCGCCTCGGTATCCAGATATCGCACCCGAACCAACGAAGAAACAGGCAATCGCTGCAGTTGCGGCGATGCATCGTATCCGGACGGCGGTGCTCGCGCTCTTGCCGAAGTAGGACACCGCCCTTTCAAGGCGGAGATCGTGGGTTCGACCGTCACTGACGCACGGCGTACAATCATGCGGTGTGAGTGGATACCGATGGTGATGGAGGGGACGATGGCAGAGGAGCACGACGAGCACCGCGCTTTCCGGGAGAACGTGGTGCGGGAGCATGAAGAGCGGCTGAGCGGGTATCATGCGCTGCTGGCGCGGATCGAGTCGGCGGCGGCCGATGTGCAGATGGCTGCGGACGACGCGACGACCGGTACGGCCAGCCAGTTCACGGACGACTTGCGCTACGTCATCGGGTTAACCGAGGAACTGATCAAACGGTTCCGCCACCACGACGACCCCGACAGCACCGAGAAGGCGAAGACCCCTTCATGACCATACCTGAAACATCTCTATCCCAATCCCCTCCCCCTTCCCCGGTGGGGAAGGGGGCCGGGGGGTTAGGGCTCCACACCATCTCCGCCGACCACCTACCCGGCTTCGTGCCGGAGCGGAAGGCGGAATACGTCGAGACGATGTTCGACACCATCGCGCCCCGCTACGACCTGATGAACCGGGTGATGACCTTCGGCATGGATCGCTGCTGGCGGAACTTCGTTGTCGCGCAAGCCGCGCCGCCCGTCGGCGGGAGCGCGCTCGATGTCGCGACGGGGACGGGCGATATCGCTATCGCGCTCGCGAAGCGGATCGGGCGGCGCGGGTCAGTGATCGCGACGGACTTTTCGCAGGGGATGATGCGGCCCGGCCCCGGCAAGGCGGCACGGGCGGGCGTCGGCAATGTCGTGCGATTCATGGCGGCGGACGCGCTCGATCTCCCCTTCCCTGACGACACGTTCGACTGCGTGACGACGGGCTTCGCGATGCGCAACGTCACGGACATCGAACGCGCCTTCCGGGAGATGCGGCGCGTGACGAAGCCGGGTGGCCGCGTCGTCTGCCTCGAAGTGGCGAAGCCGGGCCTGCCGCCCGCGCGCTTCCTGCATCAGCTCTATTTCAATCACATCGTACCCATGCTGGGCCGCATCATTACCGGCAACGGCGAGGCGTACCGCTACTTGCCGGAATCGGCGCGCACCTTCCCGCCGCCGCCCACCCTCGCGGCGATCATGGAGCGCGCCGGTCTGCGCGCTGTCCACTTCCGCCGCCTCAGCCTCGGCTCCGTCGCCGTCCACACGGGAACGAAGACGGATTGAACCACAGAGACACAGAGGGCACAAAGAGAACGCGGAGAAGATTGCACGATGAAACATGATCCACCTTGGCACAGGCTGCACGAACGACAAATCCCTTGTTCTCGTCTTCTCTTTCTTTCTCTGTGTTCTCTGTGTCTCTGTGGTTCAAGGATTTTCATATGAGCGCTGAGGCGGTTGCACCGAGCAGGGTGCGGGTGTGGATGCTGGCAGCGCGGGTGCGGACGCTGCCTGCGGCGGCGGCGCCGGTGGTGGTCGGGACGGGGGCGGCGATTGGGGCGGGGGATTTCGCCTTCTTCCCGGCGGTGGCGGCGCTTGTCGGCGCGCTCTTGTTGCAGATCGGGGCGAACTTCGCCAATGATCTCTTCGATTTCCTGCGCGGCGCGGATACCGCCGCGCGGGTCGGGCCGGTGCGCGTCACGCAGGCCGGATTGCTGACGCCCCGGCAGGTGCGCGCGGGGATGTGGACGGTCTTCGCGGCAGCGGCGCTGATCGGCGTCTATCTGATCGTGGCGGGCGGGTGGCCGGTGGTCGTCATCGGCCTGGCGGCGATCCTCGCGGCGATTGCCTACACGGGCGGCCCCTTCCCGCTCGGCTATCACGGACTTGGGGAGGTCTTCGTCTTCCTCTTCTTCGGCCTCGCGGCGGTCGGCGGGACGTACTACGTGCAGGCCGGGACGATGCGTGCCGCCGCATGGTGGGCAGCCGTGCCGATGGGACTGCTCGCGGTGGCGATCATCGTCGTCAACAATCTGCGCGACATCGCTACCGACCGGGCAGCGGGCAAACAGACACTCGCGGTGCGCTTCGGGGAGCGGGGGACAGAGGCGGAATATGTCGCGCTTGTGATGATCGCCTACCTCGTGCCGGTGCTGATGTGGGCGACGGGCGCGGCCTCAGCCTGGGTGCTGCTCGCGCTGCTCTCCCTGCCCCTCGTTCCACCGCTCCTCCGCCGACTGCACGGGGAGCGCGGTCGCGCCCTGAATGGCGTACTCGCCGGTACCGCGCGGCTCGAACTCGTCTACGGGCTGCTCTTCGCGCTCGGGCTGGCGCTGAGCGCGTGAAACGCGCCGGAGACGCCGGACGCGGGGAAGGCAGAAGAAGGCGAGCAGCGCGCCGCCGAGCTGGAGCGCCAATCCGCCGAATGCCAGCGACATCATCGGCCCCGGCCGTAATCCGTGGAGGCGGATATCCGACGGGAAGCCGGGAGAATCGCTCGCCACTGCGGCCATCGTCGCGGGGAAATGGCGCAGATCGACGGCTATCCACACAGCTGTCGCGATGGCGAATGGCAAACCGAGCGCGGCGAGACTCCGTCGCCGTCTCCCAACGACGAGGAGCGTCATCGCGACCGCCGCGATGGCGGCGACAACGACCGGCACGGCATAGCCACGCTTCAGGAACGCCCAGATGGCGAGGCTGTAATGGTTCGTGTACGCCTCCAGCGTCGTGCCGACATACGAGTCGTCCGACTGCCGGCCACCGAGTGTGACATCGATGTGGCGGACGTGGTACCAGCCGCCGATGAAGAGTGAGGTGAGGAGCATCAGCGCGCCGAGGGCGCCGAGCGCCTGCCCGATCAGGGCGGCGCGGAGCCGGCGGCGGGACACGGGCTGCATACCGGGGGCCGGCGGCAGGGGCGGGAGGGTCTCAATCTGCGGGAACGGCACCATCGCGATGGCCGGGTGCGCGGCCTCCGGCGGCGATTCGCTCTTCATTGCGCGATCGGCGCGAGCACCTTGCCACGTCGCCCGCCAATGAGCGCGATCAGGACGCCGACGAGTACGCACCCCGCGCCGACGAGGAGCACAATCATGCCCGACCCCGGCCGGGCGTCGGCGATCTTCAGCACGCTTGCGTTGATCACGGTGTTGCTTGCGGGCGAAGTCGCCAGGGCGATCCGCGCGCGGATCAGGTCGCTGAGACGCTCGAGGTCGATCAACGCCAGCGCGAGCGTTGCCAGCGCGCCGCAGCCCGCGAGCGCGAGGAAGAGCCGCCAGCGATAGTTATTGAGGCCGAGGAGCACCGCCGCCTGGGTGAGCAGGACGAGGGCGACAAGGGCGACGGCCCGCTTCTCTCGGCGCGAACTCGCCCAGCCGACAATGCCGAAGTCGTGGATGTCCCGCTGCACGATACGCGGCGCGAAACCGTTGAAGGTCATCTGATTGCCTGTACTGCCCCCGCCACTCCCTTGCGCCTGCGCGGTCGGCTGCACGACGGCGATCTCGCGGACGAAGAACCACGGCACGACGAAGAGCGAGAGCACAAGCGCCACGCTCCCCAGCATGGCGACCGCCGTGCCGAAGCGGATCAGCGCGGTATTTTCTTTGGTCGGTGGTGGGGGGAGCGGATCGAGCCGGGTGAAATCGACCGGCACCATCGGCGGTGCTGGATAGAGCGGTGTCGGTGGGGCGGTCTGGGGATCGAGCGTGGTGGGATCGGTTGCGACATTCATACGCGATCCTCGCGTTCATACGACGAGATGTTCGTAGACCTGTTCTAATGATATATCACTTCGCACCGTTTCGGGAGAGAGCAAGGTGAGGCTCGCCGCCGACGCGCCGAGCGCGATCGCCTCGTCAATCGGAAAGCGGTGCATCAGTCCGCAGATGATGCCCGCCGTCATCGCCGCCCCCGCCCCGCTCTCATCGACGATATCCGTCTGGATCGCCGGGACGTGGCCGCTCCCCTCGCTCGTCGCATAGACCGCGCCACCACCGCCGAGGGTGATGACGACGATGTCGATCTCCCACTCGCGGAAGGCGAGCGCCGCCGCCTGCGCCTCCTCCAGCGTCGCAATCGTGCCGCCGAGGATCTCTTCGGCCTCCGCGACGTTCGGCGTGAAGAGCGCGGAACCGGGGACGCACGGCATGATCCGCCCGATCAGCGGCAGCGAGACGGGTTCGATGCAGACGGGCACCGCCGCCGCGCTGCACATACGCCGCACCGAGCGGATCGTCTGCACCGGCACATTTGCGTCGATCACGACCATCCCCGCACGCCGCAGGATGCGCCGCGCCTGCCGCACGATGCGCGGCGTGATCCGGCGCACCACACCCATATCGTCGATACCCATCAGCAAGTCGCCTTCGGGAGCGAGGAGACCGAGGTAGGCGCCGGTACGCGCGCCCGGCACGCTGACGACGAGATCGATATCTACACCCGCGTCGCGCGTGCGCTGCACGACCATCTCGCCGAGCATATCGTCCGCGACGGCGGCGATCAGCGTGGTCTGTACATCGAGGCGGGCAAGGTTCTCGGCGACATTGCGCGCCACCCCACCGACGCCCATCGTCAGCACGCCCGCGTTGGACGAGCCCTCAAAGACGCGGTCGCTGGTGACGCGCCCCTTGATATCGAACCCGGCCGCGCCGATCACGACGACATACGGCAGCGCCGCGCCCTCCCCATCGTCATCGTCCGGGGCGGTGCCCGTAATTGGGATCATATCCGCGTTCGTGGGGAGCAGGCTCTCCCACCCCACCGTCCGCTTCCACCGCTCCATCGGCGCTCACTCCGTTCGCTTGAGGACTGAACGATGAGGACTGAGGACTGAGCAGGGGCATATCGCATCTACTCAGTCCTCAGTCCTCAGTACTCAGTCCTGACTCTGTGGCTTGCGGCGGCCGCGGCTGCGGCGGCGCTTGCGCCGGGCGGCGTCGCCGGTTGTCTCGGCGGATTGTGCGGCTTCTGGCGGGCTAGAGGAAGGAACGCCATCCTCGCCGGTCGCGCCCGTCGTATCGCTCCCCATCGAGCCGGGGGATGGTGTCTGGCGCGCGGTGGGGCCACCGGTGTGGTCGCTCCGCGTGCTGCCGGAGCGGCGATCGGCGTTGCCGCCGCGCATTGGGCCGGGTGGCCGCTCGCGGGCCGGGCGCTGCTGTTGCGCGGCGCTTGCCGTCTGTGGCGCGCCGTCGCCGCCACCAGGGAAGCGGTCGGGGATCGGCGGCGCATCGGCGTCGATCACTTCGCCGTGCCATTGCCGGTCGGTCGGGTCGCCGATCTCCACTTCCGTCGTGCCGCCCGCATCGAGGGCGACCCGCACCGCCTGCTTGAGCACCTGCACGGCGATCACGCGCCCCTCGCCCTCGGGTGTCGGCAGGCGCTGGCCGATGCGCGGCAGGTTGCGGCGCAGCGAGACATAGGTGTCGTACTCGTAGGAGAGGCAGCAGAGGAGCCGGCCACAGACGCCGGAGATTTTCGCCGGGTTGAGCGGCAAATCCTGCTCCTTCGCCTGCTTGATGCTGGTCGGTGGGTAGTCCGGCAGCCAGGTCGCGCAGCAGAGCGTCAGCCCGCACCGCCCGACGCCGCCGAGCAGCTTCGCCTCGTCCCGCGCGCCGACTTGCCGCAGTTCGATGCGCGTGCGGAACTCGGAGGCGAGATCGCGCACGAGATTGCGGAAGTCCACCCGGCTCTCGGAGATGAAGTAGAAGGTGATGCGCGAGGCGTCGAACGAGTATTCCGCCTTGACGAGTTTCATCGGCAGGCGGGCGTCCTCGGCCTTCTCCGCGCAGATGCGCAGGGCGTTCGCTGCCTCGTCGCCCAACCGCTCCATCCGGGCGAGTTCGTCCGGCGTGATGAGGCGGATGACGGGCTTCAACACCTCGGCATTCTTGTTCAGCACGACCTGATGGCGGGCGACGAGCACCTTCGCCGCGTCCCGGCCGCGCGGCGTCTCCACCACGACCCAGTCGCCGACGCGCGGATCGAGGTCGATGGGATCGAAATAATACAACTTGCCGCTGTCCGGGAAGCGGACGGCGATCACGGCCTGCGTCCCGCCGGGGCCGCCCGTCGCTTCGACATCCTCGACGCTCATGTGCGTGGAGGTGTCCATCGTGTCGCGGGTCATGCCCTCGGGCGCGCCGGCTTCCGGCGCGGCGCTGCCGTCGCTCTCGTCGCTCTCCCAGTCGTCCGGCAACTGCGGGACATGGTCACGGTCGCCCGCGTAGCCCGCCTTCATCAGCGCCCGGTGGACATTCTCGCGGTCCATCTCCGTCATCGAGGAGACGGGGCAACTGTGGCAGTCGCCGCAACTGGCGTCGCTCGTCGCGCTCTTGTGGCCGCAACCGCCGCCGCTCGTCCCGCCGTGGCTGCCGCAACTGCCGCCGCCGCACCGCTTCTTGCGGTACGACTCGGGGGCAACCGGCGTCCAGGTATCTCCCGCGCGTGTACCTATCTTTGCCATGAAACCACCATCGCTTCCAATGCGAGACGAGGATTGACATTGCGATCGAGCCGTACCACCGCTTCCTCCACCGCTGCGAGCGCGGTATGCAGGGCGGGCAGGGGCCACGCGGCGAACTTCTCCAGCCGCGCCATCTGCGCCCGGTGCGTGACCAATGCACGCTGACCGACCGCGATGAGCAACGCATCGCGCCAACATCCCAGCCAGGTATCCAATTCCATCATCACGGCGGCGCGCTCCTCGCCGCCGTTCTTCCAGCGCTTCTCCAGC
>JBPCMC010000209.1:0-7651 GCA_051002645.1 Thermomicrobiales bacterium | reverse complement strand
CTGCGGCAGAACTTCAAGGAACTGATCGAGGGGCACGCCGTCAGCATCATCGGCCCCGACCCGTGCGACATCGGCGGCATCGCGGAACTGAAATGGGTGGCGGAGTACGCCGATCTGCACGGCATCCTGATCGCCCCGCACGGCACCGGCGACGGGCTGCTCGGCCTCGCCGCGCTCGTCCAGGTCTGCGCCACCCTGCCACAGAACTACATCGCCTTCGAGTACCCGACCGGCCAGCCCTCCTGGTGGTACGACATCGTCGAGGGTCTGCCGAACCCGATCGTCAAGGAGAGCTTCATCGACGTCTGGGACCGCCCCGGCATGGGCGTCGAGTTCAACATCCCGGCGGCGACCGCCTACCTCTCCGACGATGACAAGGACTTCTTCGCGTAGGGTGATACGAAGCCATTTTCACCACAAAGACACGGAGGACACAGAGAGGGAACGGAGAAGAATGAGAATCTACTCAATCTCCTTCTTCTCTCCGTATTTCTTTGTGCTCTCTGTGTCTCTGTGGTTAATCCCCGGTTCGCTGCGGCGCTCGACGATTGAGCCGAGGAGGGCGCCGTAGACGAGGTGGGCGAGAAGCATGACGCGCGGGCGGTCGGGGCGGTCTTCGGAGGCGGGCGGCATGATGCCGAGCGCGGGCACCCAGCCCTGATAGCTCGTTGCCCAGACGATGCTGGCGAAGACCATCCCATGCAGCGCGCCGGGCACGCGGAAGGGCAGGCGGCGGTGCAGCAGGCCGAAAAGCGCTCCGCATCCGATCCCGAAGCCGAAGTGGAGCAGCGTCGCCGCAGCGTCCTGCGCCTCCTCGTCCGGCTCATGGACACCCACCGCGTCGAGCGCTGCGCCGGCGATCGTGTCCGGCGGGTGCTCGCCCATCAGCCCGGCCTTCGCGGCGGCGAGCATCAGGCTGCTCATCCCGACCGTGCCGACCGCGCCGCCGAGCGCACCATCGAGGATCGCTTTGAGATCACGCTGCATGACTACCTCCATTGGAATACACAAGCACGGTGGCGCGCATCGCCTCACTGATGATGCTGCGGGCGGTGAAATGGCCGATGACGTGCTCGTTCAGGAGCGTTGAAGCGAGCAATTCGACGGCCGCGCCCTGCTTCGGTTGCCGCAGGAGGGCATGCGCGTCGAGCCGTGGGCGGCGATCCCATCCATCGGGGATGGTGACGCCGCGCTCGATCAGCCGCGCCAGGAAGTATTCGACCGTCTTCCGGTCCGGGTCGGACTCCGGGGCGACGCGCCGCCCGGTGAGCTGCGTCTCCGCCGCCGTCCCCGCCCAGAGGATCGTCAGCACCTGCAGGAGGCGCTCGGGTTGACCGGGCGGGAAGGCGCACTTCAAGAGGTCGATCTGCAGCGGCCCGATGATCGCCGACTCGGACTCGGCGTCCGGGTAGAGCGCGACCATCCCGAAGCGGCAGCCGAACAACGCCGCAGCCACCGCATGCCCTGCTTCGTGGTAGGCGGCGCGTTCCAATCTCACGCTCTGTCGCCGCGTCGGCGCCTCAGCCATCATCCGCTCCTTCGCGAACACATCTTTGCAATTGTAGACGGATGATCGCGTCGTTGCGATGGGAAGGATGCACGACCGCGAAGCGTTTGCTTCGCGGTAAGCGCCTCGTTGCATCTTCCGTGCCACGCCTCATAACTTGATCGTATCCGTTCCTCCTGCATCTGCTACCATAGCAATCGCAACCACGCGCGAGGTGCGGGAGGGGAATCGACGATGGACGAGATTACGGCACTTAGATCGCGAGAGATCGACATCCTGATCGTCGGCGGCGGGACATCTGGCGCGGCGCTGGCCGGGATCATCGCGCGGGATACGGACCGGCAGGTCGTCCTCCTTGAAGCGGGGCCGGATTACGGGCCGCTCGCGGCGGGGCGCTGGCCCGCCGGTCTTCTCGATGCCCGCACCCTGCCGCGCACGCATGACTGGGGCTATGCCGGGCGCACGCACCCAACCCATGAGAACGTCAACGCCTTCGACCGGGCACGGGTGATCGGCGGCTCCTCCGCGCACAACGGCTGTGTCGCCCTGCTCGGCCACCGCCGCGATTACGACTGCTGGGCGGCACTCGGCAATAGCGGCTGGGGCTGGGAAGAGATCGCGCCATCGTTCGAGCGGGCGAAGCGCGGCTTGCGCGTCCGCCTCGTGGACGAGCGCGAACTGACGCCCTTCCATACCGCCTTCATCGACGGCGCGGTGGCGGCGGGCATCCCGCGCGTCGTGGACATGAACGACCCGGACGACGATCAGGGCGTCGCCGCCTCGCCTGTCAACATTTTCGACGGCATGCGCTGGAACACCTCGCTCGGCTATCTCGACCCGGTGCGGGAGCGCCCGAACCTGCGCATCGTCGGCGATGTCCTTGTGGACCGCATCGAGATCGAGCATGGCCGGGCCGTCGCGGTGCAGGCAATCATCGGCGGCGAGCAGGTGCGTATCCCCGCCGCGCGGATCGTCCTGTGCGGCGGCGCGTACGGGTCGCCCGCCATCCTCTTGCGCTCCGGTGTCGGCCCGCCGGACGACCTCCGCGCGCTCGGCATCGCCGCTGTCCATCCGCTCCCCGGTGTCGGACACGGCTTGGTGGATCATCCGACGGTCGAACTACACTACGCGGGGACGGAGCGACTCGACCGGGAGATGGAGGCATTCGGCGAATCCCACTGGCTCCCGGATGAGCAGTCACTGGCGAAGGCGCGCAGCAGTCGCTGCACGGAGGCATTCGACCTGCACCTCTACGCCGTCGTCACGCGCCCGGAGCAACTCGGCCGCTGGCGCTATCGCGTCTACGTCAGTTCTGTCCTGCCCCGCTCGGCCGGGACAGCGAAACTCGCATCCACCGACCCGGACGCACCGCCCGTGATCGATCACGGCTACCTCTCCGATGTGGACGGCGAAGATATCGCGGTCCTCACGGACGGCATCGCGCCGGCGCGTGCGATCGGTTCGGCAGCCGGTGTCGCGCCGCTCTTCGGCACGGAAATCAGGCCCGGCCCCGGCCACGAGACGCGCGCCGACCTCGCCCGCTTCATCGAGCGGACGGTAGACATCTATTATCACCCGACGAGCACCTGCAAAATGGGGCCATCCGGCGATCCTCTCGCCGTCGTCGATCCGACCGGGAAGGTGCATGGACTCGACGGCCTCTACATCTGCGATGCGTCGATCTTCCCGACCTTGATGCGCGCCAACACAAACCTCCCCGCCGCGATGGTCGCGGAGCACATGGCGGCGGAGATCGGGGAATGAACCTCACCCCCTGCCCCTCTCCATCGCAATGGAGAGGGGTGTCTCACATCGAGTGCCGTGGCGATCCCTGAACATCCATCTCTCCCCGCGTTTCTCCCCCTCGCTATCGCAATGGAGAGGGGGCCGGGGGGGGAGGTTCCCCCTACCGCCGATCCCGCACCGGCCCCTGCTCCGCCCGCGCGTACAAGTCCGTCCAACTGCGGGAGCCGTCATCCGGCGTCGTTTCGATCTTCACGCCGCGCTCCTGCACGGGCTGGTTGCCGGCAAGGAAGTCGGCCCAGCATTGCTGCATCGTCGCGTAGTGCATCACCCGTCCGCCCGGCCAGGCGACGGAAAGCAACTGACGTGGGTACGGTACCTCGAAGGGCGGCTCCATGCGAAACCGCGAGAGTGCGTCTTCGTCAATCTCGATGCCGAGGCCGGGCGCTTCCGGCACGCGCAGATGGCCGCCCCTGATCGTCAGCGGCTCGACGAGCAAGTCATCGCTGTAGTTGTTCAGGCAGGTGACGGCGGGCCATTGCGCGCCGGGCAGAACCGCGCCGAGGTGCGCCGCGAGCGCCGTCGTCAACCCGGTGCCGACCAGTTGCAGCCAGAAGGGTTTGTTGAAGCCGCCCGCGAGCAATCCCTCCCGCAGCACGCCGCTGACGCCCCCACTGAGGACGAACCCGTCGCACGATTCCGCCTGCGCGACGCGCGCGAAGGAGGGCCCGCCGTAGCCGTCCGGGAAGTGGACCGCCAACGGGTGCGTGATCTTGCCGCGTAGGTGCCGATACCCCTCCAGATCGAGGTGCGGCAGGGGCGACTCGTAGATGGCGATGCGCTCGTATTTGTCCAACTCCGTGAGCACCGGTGCGGCGTTGCCCTCGTTGAGGAGCATCTCGTTCCAGTCAACATCGATCCGGTAGTGCGGCGGCGTCACCGCGCTGACCGCCTCCACCTGCGCGTAGATGTCGATCCATGGCCGCACCTTGAACTTGTGCGCGGTATAGCCCGCCGCGACGGCGTCTTTCGCCTCCCCCGCGAGGTCCTCCGGGCCCATCTTCGTGTTCCACCAGGCGATCGGGCACCAGTCGCGCACCTTCGGCAGGTTGAAGAGCCGGTAGGCCGGCACGCCGAGCACCTTGCCGACGACATCGTAGAGCGCAATCTGCAAGCCCGCGCCAAGCGTGTCGTCGCCGAGAAAATCCGCCGGGTTGCGCCCCTGGACGCGCGCCACCGCCTCATCCGTCACCCGCCCCCAGGTGTAGTGCGGCAGCGTCTCGCCATAGCCGACAAATCCCGCGTCCGTCACGACGCGCGTAATCTCCGACACCCGCCACTGCCCGACGAGCAGCGCGTTCCATGGCCGCACCCGCGGCACAAAGGGCACATCAACGGTAATGCGTTCGACCTCGGTGATTTTCATGGACGTTCCTACCCCCCGCCCCCTCCCGAAACGGGAAGGGGTGACTCTGTGCGAATATTGTGGCCAACGAGTAATGGCCTGCCCCAATCCAGAGGGCGCATTGCATGCGCCCCTACATCTCCCCTTCCCCAGTGGGGAAGGGGCTGGGGGTTAGGGCAATCCCCGGCCGCTTCGTGTGCCAGTCGGTGCGCTCCTGATAGGCATGGGCGGCGGCGAGGATGGCGTTCTCCGCTCCGGCGCGACCGACGAATTGGAGGGCGGTCGGCAGGCCGCGCTCGCCGAAGCCGTTCGGCACGCTGATCGCCGGGAGGCCGGCGACATTCCCTGCCGCGCCAATCACCGGGCGACGACCGCCCGGCGTCGTGAAGTAGTCGCTGAACTTCGTCGTGATCGGGCTGGCGACGGCGTTCGTCGTCGGGCAGACAATCGCGTCGTACCGAGCGAAGAGCGCGTCCACAGCGCGGACGATGATGCGGCGGATGCGGAGGGCGTGCAAGTAATCCTTCGCGGAAACGAGACTGTAGGCGTAGCCGCCCGCGTGGTCCTCCGGCGCGGTCAACCCAGACGCTTTGCCGGTGCGGATGAATTTATCGAAGGCGCTCGCCGCCTCGGCGCGCAGAATCGTCTCCGTCACCGGGCCGTACGGCAGATCGGGCAGCGTCACCTCCTCGATGGTGGCCACCGTGCGCAGCACATCGAGCGCCGCGTCGAAATTCCGCCCGACTTCCGGCTGCACACTCTCCGTCGCGCCCGCCAGCAGGCCGAGCCGGAAGCCGCCCGTGCGCGCCTGCTCCGGCGCGTAGCGGTAGGCGAGGGTGAGGCTGGTGTCGTCCTCCGGGTCGTGGCCCGCGATCGCCTGCAAGACGAGTCCGCAATCGTCCGCCGTGCGGCACATCGGGCCGAGTTTGTCGAGCGTCCAGCAGAACGCCATCGCGCCCCGCCTGCTCACGCGCCCGTAGGTGGGCCGCAGGCCGGAGACGCCGCAATAGGAGGCGGGCGTCGTGATCGACCCCCACGTCTCCGAGCCGATGGCGAAGGGCACCGCCCCCGCCCCGACCGCCGAGCCGGAGCCGCTGGACGATCCGCCACTCCACGCCTCGGCATTCCAAGGGTTGAGGCCGGGCCCGGTGAGGCTGGCATTCGGCTGGTTGTACCCCATGCCGCCCGCCAACTCGACCATCCCCAGTTTGGCGACGAGCACCGCCCCGGCCGCCCGCAGCCGCTCGACGACCGCCGCGTCCCGGTCGAACTGCTGATCCTTGAACGGCGCGGCGCCCCAGGTCGTCGGAATGCCGCCCGCCGTGGCAAGCAGGTCCTTCGCGCCCCAGGGGATGCCGTGCAGCGGGCCGCGATCGTGCCCACTCGCTAATTCGCGCTCCGCCGTGCGCGCCTCGTCCATCGCCCGCTCCCGCGTCAGCGTGACGACCGCGTTGAACCGCCGCCCGACGGTGTCGAGGCGGTCAAGGAAATACTCGGCCAGTTCCGTCGGTGTCGTCTCCCCGGCGCGCAGCATCCGCCCCAACGCGCGGATGCTCAGGAACGCGAAACGGTCATCGGCCATCGCTCACTCCCCCCGATAGGCGCGGAAGACCGAGCCCGGTTCGTCACCATTGACGAGCGGATACGCCGCCAACGCCGCCATGTTCGTCAGGTTCCGCTCGATCCCGTTGTGCACGATCTCTCGGTCCTTGCCGTCCATCCGCTCCCCATGTTCCCTCTCAACTACCGCCATCAACTGCTTCACCACCGGATTCTTCTCATCCTGCTGCTCCGTCATCTCTTCCTCCTCATACCGCGACCCTTTCGCCCTGTGTCAACAGCCCTTGTAGGTGAAGAAATAGGGTGCCTTCAATTGAAGATTGATACCTACCGTTCGTTCCACAAACGCGAATGCGGGTTGCCATTCCTCGTAAGAAGCATCCGTCCAAACTCCGCACTCGTTCGGAAAGTGGTATTGCATAAGGATGAGTACGGCTCGTACTACGCTATCGTACGGAAGCCAATCTGTACGATATGTCCGACAACTTCCATGAGCATCCGAGTCGCTCCCATCTGAGATATCTTGCTCAATAACGAGAGGATCCCAACCTTCCTCACCTATGCCATTGAACCAAACGGATGTTGCGGTCACGATTGGCGAGCCCTGACCATCAGGTCCGGCAAGGGGAATATTTGCTGCCTGGACAATCGTGCCAACATGGTTTGCCCACTGCTCGAAACGATCCGGGTTGAGCACTTTCCGTCGCCACCAACCGTGACGGAATGCCGGATAGCGTAACGTTCGACCTGTTGCTCGTTGCGCGAGAGCGAGACCGGGACCCCAGATACCGTAGTCACTGGATACCTCGAAGTCAGGGAAATAGTGAGCGAAGAGAATCAGTGCCGCGCTGACAACGTCATCGTAAGGTCGATACCCTGGCCGACAACTCGCACGGAGTAACCCACGCTGATTCGGCTTGCCATAGCAATTATCGCATACTATCGACACGATGAAGGGCTCGTAGGAATCAAAGGATCGATGGCACAATGCACCTTCTTCGGAGCCGTACGGTTCTGGAGGTTTTGTCGTAAGACTTGCATACAACTCTGCCTGATAACGAGATCCCCATCGCCATCCATTACATGCGACACTGGACGATGTCACGATGGGCTCACCTTCGCCATCGGGGCCGCAGATCACCACATCAGTGAATGCGATAACCTTCGCGACATCGGCACTCCACCGAGCAAATATCTCCGCAGAGAGTTCAAGTGGTCGTTCCCAATAACGGTCAAAGCCCATGGCTGCGCCTCCAGCAAAGGAGCGAGGAGTACCGGCGTAGTCATTCTAGTGGTCTGTCACGGGCCGTTTGATAGCTAGACCGTGCGGCGGTATGCTCTCCTCCATCGTTCCCGCAGGGGCGGGGAAGAGCCGATGGAGCGTGCCGCGATGCCTGCCAAACGATACCACGTTCTCCTGACCAATAACGAGCGAT
>JBPCMC010000208.1:0-2676 GCA_051002645.1 Thermomicrobiales bacterium | reverse complement strand
GCGTGATCGTCGTCGCGGTGACGACGATCCTCATCGTCACCGCGCAGGAGGCGCAATCGCCGGGGCGCGTCTACGCGCGCATCCTCGTCATCGGTTTCTTCTTCTTCGCCCTGAGCGCGGTGACGCTCGCGCGCTTGCAGATCGAAGGGTTGCGGGCGCAGGGGAAGCTCGGGCCGCAGTGGATCGGGCCGCTCGTCCTGCCCGTGGCGCTCATCCTGATCGTCGGGCTGCTCGCGGCGGCGATTCTCTCGCACACCTTCCTGAAAACCGTCGCCACCATCCTCCACCCAGTCTTCTTCGTGCTCAACCTCATCCTCGAAGCGATCATCGCGGTGATCAGTTGGATCGCCTACCTCTTCTACCTCGCCCTCAGCTCGCTCGTGAACCGGGTGACGGGCGGCCGGGTCGGGCAATTGCCGGTTCTCTCGACGCCGCCCCGGCAGGCGGCGGATCAGGTAAACCATAAGATCGGCAGTCTGCCCGATGTCTTCCGGTTCGTCCTGCTCGCGTTGGTGCTCGTAGCGATTGTCTGGATACTCAGCCGCTTCCTCTTCCGCCGCCCGACGCGACGGCAGCGCGGCAATGAGGAACGCGAGTCGGTGATGGACTGGAACGAAGTCGGCGCGGGCCTGAAGGGGATGCTCGCCAATCTCGCCAACCGTCTGCGCCGCAAGGGTGTGGACCCGTGGGCGGACCTGCGCGGCGACCCGCAGTGGCAGCACACGCTGAAGATTCGTACACTCTACTCGCGGCTGCTCCACCGGGGGGCACGGGCCGGCGCGCCTCGCCCGCCATCTGCCGCGCCACGCGAGCATGTGCCGCCACTCAGGGAGGTCTTTCCGCACGCGGGCGCGCCGCTCCTGACGATCACCGATGTCTATCGCGCCGCCCGCTACCGCAATCACCCGGCAACCGCCGCCGATGCCGCCGCAGCGGAGTCCGCATTCAACGCCATCATCAGCGACAGTCCGCAGACGACCGATCAGGCCCCGACCAATCGCGGTGCGTCGTGATGGTTGCCATTGCGCGGCGGGGTGTCGCCTTGACAGTACGGCAATTGCGGCATAAAGAATGAAGGTGCGCGATGCCATCAGGCGGCTCCTGGATGACGGGTGGTATCTCAAGAATCAGGAAGGCAGCCACCGGCAGTACAAACATCCGACGAAAACAGGCAAAGTCACATTGCCCGGTCATCCGAATGACGACCTCAACCCGAAGACGTGGAAGACGATTCAGGAGCAGGCGGGGTGGCTGAAGGAGGAACGATCATGAAATATGCGGTTATCATCGAATCTGGCCCGCGCAACTTCTCGGCGTATGTCCCAGATCTCCCCGGTTGCGTCGCGACGGGCCACAGCGTTGCGGAAACCCGTGAGAATATTCGCGAGGCAATTGCCTTCCATCTTCGGGGTATGGCAGAAGACGGCGATCCGATCCCCGAGCCGACGTGCATCGGTGACAACGTCGAGGTTCCCTATCCAGTTCTTGTTGCCTGACCGTGGATAGTCCACTCTCGACCACGGGCCGATCCGTGTCTGTTCATACTGTGCCGGACATGATCGCCGAAGTCCCGATCATCGACACCGGGACGCAGATGGGCGTCTACGTTCACATCCCCTTCTGCCAGAAGCATTGCCCGTACTGCGATTTCGCGGTCGTGGAGGGGATGCTGCACATCGCGCCCGCGTATGTGGACGCCCTCTGTGCGGAAATTCGGCAAGCAGCCGAACGCCACGCACCCAACCCGCCGGTCGCGACGATTTTTCTCGGCGGCGGCACGCCATCGCTGCTTCCCGCCAAACAGATCGGCCGTATCCTCACGACGATTCACGAGGTGTTCGATGTGCAGCCCGGCGCGGAAGTGACGCTGGAGGCGAACCCTGGCCCGTTGCGCCCGCGCCACCTCGCCGGTTTCCGCGCGGCGGGGGTGACGCGCCTCTCGCTCGGCGTGCAAACCTTCAACGCGCGCGGCCTCGCGGCGCTCGGTCGGTTGCATACGCCGGAGGATGGCCGAGAGGCGATTGCAAACGCCCGCGCCGCCGGGTTCGACAGTGTCAGCGCGGACCTCATCTTCGGCTGGGAAGACCAGACGGAGGAAGAGTGGCGGGACGATCTCCGCGCCGCGATTGCCCTGCACCCCGATCACGTTTCCGCCTACGCATTGACTGTCGAGGAAGGGACGCCGCTCGCTCGTGCCGTCGCGGTCGGCGCCGCTCGTGTCGCGGACGATGATCTCTACGCGGATATGTTTCTCGCCGCCGACGCGCTGCTTGCCGAGGCGGGCTATCACCACTACGAAACGTCCAACTACGCCCGCCCCGGCCACCGCTCGCGCCACAACTGCGGATACTGGGTCAATGGGGACTATCTCGGCTTCGGGGTCGGCGCGCACAGCCACCAAGCGAACCGTCGCTGGTGGAATGTGCGCGACCTCCACGCATACCTGAGCGGCGTGTCCGCAGGCACTGTCGAAGCGGACGCGGAGACCCTTTCGGAGGCCACCGCACGCGCGGAAACGATGTTTCTTGGAACGCGACTTGCGGAAGGGATTGCGGAGGGCGCTTTCGCCCGCCGTCATAATTGTACGAGTGATGCGGTTTACGGTCGTCAGATCGCGGAATACGTGGCACGGGGCTTTGTTACCCGCACTGACGGTCGGATTGCACTCACTGCGGA
>JBPCMC010000207.1:0-6859 GCA_051002645.1 Thermomicrobiales bacterium | reverse complement strand
CGCCTGCACGATCCAGGAGGAGATCGGGCTGATCGGCGCGTTCGGGATCGCCGCGCGGGAGCAGTTCGACGCCGGCATCGCCGTCGAGATCGGCCTCGCCAGCGACATCCCCGGCGTCGCGGAGCGCACCCTCCCCGTCCGCCTCGGCGATGGCCCGCTCCTCGTCCACAAGGACGCGCTCGTCCATTACGACCACACGCTGACCGCCGCATTGGAGCGGACGGCGGCTGCGGCGGGCATCCCGATTCAGCACGCCGTCTTCGGCTCCTTCGGCAGCGACGGCGCGGCCTTCATGAAGGCGGACATCCCCGCTGCGATGGTCGCCTTCCCCGCCCGCTACACCCACAGCCCCTTCGAAACCGGCCATTTGGGTGACATCGAGGCCCTCGTCATCTGGCTCTGCGCCTTCGTGCGGGAAGGCATGGCCTGATAGCTACGCGGAGAAAGCAGACTGCCATGATAAATAAGACGCAGGTGATTCCGCTTCTCCTTGCTGCATGTCCTGAGTTCTATTCCCGATGGGAGAAGCATTTGGCGTATTGGGGTGATGACGAGCGAGGCCCGTACACGGATATCGCACAGTTCGCCCACTTTCTCGTGGAAGGTGTCCGGAACAATCAAACCGATTGCTTCATATCTGCATTCCAGTCGCTAGAAAGACTAATCGTCGAAGGAGACGAGGAAGTGCGAGGCGTTCTGACGATAGGACTGCTTGAAGATGTCCAGAATATTGCATCACATTCCGGCGGATACGACATATTTCTACCGTGGCTTGGGCCGGAGACTCGGCGTGCTTGGGTCGAAATTGAGAGAATGTGGGAAGGGAAGCATAGTCTCATGGACGTTCTTCGAGCAGAGCGTCAACAGGATAAGTGACTTGAGGTATCGATTCGGCGTTATGAGGGGAGCCAGCCATGCGAGAAAAGCCCTCATATCCTGCGTCGCGCGCGTCGTGGACGCCCGATGAGTTCCCGGCGGCGGTGGAAGCGTTCCTGCGGCAGCCGCTGGCGGCGCTGCTCTCGACGGTGAACCCGAGTGGCAGCCCGCAGCAGACGGTGATGTGGTTCAAATACGAAGGTGGAGAGTTCCTCTTCACGACCCTGACCGGGCGCGTCAAGTTCCGCAACTACCTGCGCGATCCGCGCGGTTCGGTTGCCGTCGTTGACCCGGATGATATGTTCCGCTACGTAATCGCGAGCGGCGCCTTCTCGGTGGACGACCGCGATCCGGTGGCGTTCTATCGGGAGCTCGGGCGGCACTACCTCGATGACGAGGGATTCGCGCGCTGGAGTCAGACGGCGACGACCGAGGGCCGCACCGTTCTGCGACTCGCCCCGACGCGCCGGATTATCGAGGGCTTCGCAGGGGAATGAGCGGTGTCAGTCAGCGATCCTTTCGTTGCCCCACAATCCCCGCCGTTTGACGGGTGACAAGCGGGGCCATCTGGACGATCATATGATGGATCTCACCTGCGGCCGGCATACCTCCGTGTCATGCAGGTGCGCAACCACGTATCAACCGGGCGAAACGCGCGTATCTGCCCCGGTTGCGTTCGCAGGAAGGAGTGTGCCCGATGGCTACCCCACGTACCCGCGATCGTCAGTCGCCAGTCGTTTCACCGACGCCGGATAGCGATCTCGATACTCCGAACTATCTCACCCATCAGCAGATCATCGTCGTGATGATCGGCGTCATGTCGGGGATGTTCCTGGCCGCGCTCGACCAGAGTATTGTCGGCACGGCGCTGCCCCGGATCGTCAGCGACCTCGGTGGCCTGAGTAAATTGTCGTGGGTGGTGACCGCCTATCTGCTCACCTCGACGGCGGTCACGCCGCTCTGGGGGAAGATCTCCGACCTCTATGGTCGGCGGCTGATTTTCCAGCTCGCGATCACCATTTTCCTTGTCGGCTCGGCGCTTTCCGGCTTGAGCCAGAATATGCCGCAATTGATCATCTTTCGCGCCCTCCAGGGTATCGGTGGTGGCGGCCTCTTTTCGATTGCACTGGCGATCATCGGTGATGTCATCCCGCCGCGCGAGCGCGGTCGCTATCAGGGCTACTTCGGCGCGGTCTTCGGTGTTTCGAGCGTTGCGGGGCCGCTCCTCGGCGGCTGGTTCACCGACGGCCCCGGCTGGCGCTGGATTTTCTACGTCAATCTCCCCATTGGCATCGCGGCGCTGATCATCACGTCCGCTGTGCTGAAGATGCCGGTCGTCCGCCGGGAGCATTCGATCGATTATCTCGGCGCGACACTGATCGTTGCCGCAGTCTCCTTGCTCTTGCTCTATCTCAACTGGGCAGGCGGACCTATGGGTGGACCGCGCCGGGGCCGCTCGGCCTGGTGGTGATCTTCATCCTTCTCGCGGCGGTCTTCGTCGTTGTCGAACTGCGCTCGGTCGAGCCGATCATCCCGATGCGGCTCTTCCGCAATGCGGTCTTCAGCATCGGCAATCTTTTCGGCTTCCTCTCCGGTGTGGCGATGTTCAGCGGGATCATCTTCCTGCCGCTCTATTTCCAGGGCGTGATGGGCATGTCACCCACCCGCTCGGGCCTTGCCCTCGTGCCCGCTGTCGTGGGGATTCTCGTCGCGTCAACGCTGTCCGGCGCGCTCATCACGCGGACGGGCAGGTACAAGATCTTCCCGATCATCGGGTCGGTCATCCTGATCGTCGCCCTCTTCCTCCTCAGTCGGCTGGGTGTCGCGACCCCGTACTGGCAGATCGCGATTGATGCGCTCCTGTTCGGCGGAGGGCTTGGCTGCACGTTTCAGACGATCACCACGGCGGTACAGAATGCGGTGGCGTACCGCGATATGGGCGCAGCCACCAGTTCCACCACGTTTTTCCGGACGATGGGTTCGGCGATTGGTACGGCGGTGTTCGGGGCCGTCTTCTCCGGCCGCCTCACGCATCATATCGCCGAGCAACTCACCGGGGCTCCCGCAAGCGGCGCGCCAGTCAATGCCAACAATATTCAGGCAATCCAACGGCTCAGTGAGCCGATCAAGCATCTCGTGCTTACCGCATTCGCGCGCTCCCTCGATGACGTCTTCCTGGCGTGCGTGCCGCTGATTATCGTCGCATTGATCGTGTCGCTGTTTCTGAAGGAAGTGCCATTGCGCACCGGCGCCGGTGATCCCGCCGCCGGGAGGCGCGAGGATTCCGTGCTCCCGGTCGGGTGACCGCAGTGAACCGGACGCGGTGCGTGATCATGGCGATGTGCGGTTGTTGCGCCCGTCGCGTAGGATAGGAGCAGCGATGCGGCGTCGCGCCCGGCATTTTCTGTCGTTGTGCGGCGTTGGCGAGAGAACGATCGAGCGAACGGATGGTATGGGTGCGCGGTGGATAGACGAACAGGCAATAGCATTTATCAAACATATACCCGGCGGATGCCGCTTACGATGCCGGCGCTCGACCGTGCCGTGCTCGACCGTGCGATTGCTGACGTGGGCGCCACACCGGAGACGGTGACGGAGGCCCAGATGCTGCACGCCCTCCGCGCGAGTGTCTTTCCGCTGCTGGCGGAGAGTGGCGGCAATACGGCTGTCGCGAGCACGCAGGTCGGCCTCATCACCACCGATACCACCAATCGCGTGCGGACGATCACGCCCGCCGCCGTGACATTACTCGGCCTCCCGCCCGATGCGGAGGTGGTCGGGCGACCGATTGAAGCGCTGCCGGGGCTGGATCGCTGCGTGCCGCCCGTTACCATCTTCGCGGATGCGGATGCGGTCGACATCCGGCAGGGCGTCGTCCATACCGATGGGCGGCGGGTGCAGTGCATCAGCCATCTGCGCACGGCGGTGGATGGCAGCGTGCTCGGCGTCAGCACGACGGTGCAGGACATTACGCTCGAAGCGGCAGTCTACGCCGAGGTCGGCCCGCTCTATGCGACGAGTGAGACGCGCGCGGAGGAGGTCTCGGCGTTCGCGGAGATCGCCCGGCTGATTGCGCTCACCACCTCGCTCGAGGCGACGCTCGCGGCGATCACGAAGCGTGCGGCGCTCCGCCTCGGCTGCCGCGCGGCGGGGGTCTTCCTGCCGAACACCCTCGGTCAGTTGGAACTGATGGGGCAGTACGGCTTGCCGGACAACTACGCGGAGACGATCAATGGATACATCCGCTTCGTCGCGAACGCGCCGGACGAGGCGCAGCCGCCGACCACGCTCGCCTTCCGCGATGGCGTCCCCGTCCATCGGAACGTCATCGCCATCCCGGACGAGGCGCCGGAAGGGGCGCACGCGGCGCGGGCGGCGGCGATTGCGAACGGCTGGGCGGGCATCGTCGCCGTTCCTCTCATCGCGAAGGGGGCGACAATCGGCACGCTCACCGGCTATTTCTCGCGCCCCGAGCCGCCGACCGCCGAGATACTCCAGTCGATGACGACGATCGCCGATCATGCGGCAATCGCGGTTCAAAACAGCACGCTCCACGCCGAGACCGAGCGCCAACTGGCCGAAATGACCGCGCTCCACCGCACCGCCGCGCTCCTCAACTCCAGCCTGGATCGCGCCGCCGTGCTCCATACCATTGTCGAGCAGGCGGCGCAGGTGACGGGCGCGCGCGTCTGCGGCCTGCTGGAACTGAGTAACAGCGGCGACGCGACGATCCCGCGTGCGATCTACGGCATCGATCATTTCCCGTTCAAGGACGTCTCCATCCTCCGGGAGGGGCCGGCGCTCTACGCGATCCAGCAGCGGAGGCCGCTGATCGTCCGCAACCGTGACGAAGCGGCGTCCATGCCGTGGTGGCGGAAGGATTTCGCGGAGCCTGTCGAGCACGGACCGTTCGAGGCGTTTGATGCCAAGGCGTTTATCGCGGTGCCGTTTGGCTATCAGGGTGCGTACAACGCCGTCCTGATGCTCGTCTATGACCACCCGATCAACCCGAGCGGGAGCGAGTTGGAACTGATCTCCACCTTCGCGGATCACGCCGCCGTCGCCATGCACAATGCACTCCTCTATGAGCAGGCGCAGCAGGCGGCGGCGCTGGAGGAGCGGCACCGCCTCGCGCGCGATCTGCACGACAGCGTCACGCAGTCGCTCTTCTCGATGAGCCTGCTCGCGCAGGTGCTCCCCGCCCTCTGGGAGACGCAGCCGGCGGAGGCGGCGCGCAGTCTCGACGAACTACGGCGGCTGTCGAAGGAGGCATTGGCGGAGATGCGCGCCCTGCTCTTCCAGTTGCGCCCCGTCGCCCTCGAAGAGGAGGGATTGGTCGAGGCGCTCCGCCGCCATATCGAGTCGCTCCAGCGTCGCGACGGACCTACCCTCACCTGCACGGCGACGGGCGGTGACGAGCGGATGCCCTTGCCCATCGAGGAGGCGCTCTTCCGCGTCGCCAATGAGGCGGTCGGCAATGCCCTGAAGCACGCGCAGGCCAGCACGATCGGTGTGACGCTTGCCGCCGCCGACGGCGTCGTGACCCTGACCGTGCGGGACGACGGACGGGGGTTCGACCCCGTGGCGCATCAGACGCAGCCGGGTCACCTCGGTCTGCCGGGGATGCGGGAGCGCGTCGCGCATCTCGGCGCTGACCTCGTCATCGAGAGCGCGCCGGGTGCGGGCACGACGGTCGCGGTACGGGTGATGATTCCGGCCACCCAGGCCGCCGTTTCGTAAGGACCGGACGATGGACAATCATGTGCAGACAATTCTCGCCGAACTGCGCCCACTGCTCGCCCAATGCTACGGCGAGCGGCTGAAGCGACTGGTGCTCTTCGGCTCGCAGGCGCGCGGCGACGCCGATCCGGAGTCGGATATCGATGTGCTCGTCGTCCTCGCCGGCCCGGTCGATGCGACCGAGGAGGAGAAGCGCACGGGCGATATGCTGTACGATCTGATGTGCGCGCATCACTCCATTCTCATCAGTTGCATCTTCATGGACGAAGAACGCTTCCTTACACGGAATGGCCCACTATTGCGGAATATTCGGCGAGAAGGGGTCGCGGTATGACGGAGGATCAGCGAGAATTGTGGGGTTAACTGCTGCCACCGCCCGGAGCCGAAACAGCGTAAAATAGTGCGGGGCCGCGCGGGCATCATAGATGTGAGGGAACAACGCAGGATGAGCAACACCGATCAATCCCCGGAGAAGAAGATTCGCATCCTCGTCGTGGACGATCACAGCGTCGTGCGGCAGGGGCTGCGGATGTTCCTGCTCGTCCAACCCGACATGGAGTTGGTCGGGGAGGCGCAGAACGGGCGCGAGGCGGTGGCGCTCGTGGAGACGCTCGCCCCGGATGTCGTGCTGAT
The DNA here is from genome assembly GCA_051002645.1 of Thermomicrobiales bacterium. Lineage (GTDB taxonomy): Bacteria > Chloroflexota > Chloroflexia > Thermomicrobiales > JALYUS01 > JALYUS01. Next base: position 610 of record JBPCMC010000207.1, on the reverse strand, counting down.
GGACCTCCTGATGCCGCAGATGAACGGCATCGAGGCGACCGTCGCGATCAAGGCCGCCCACCCCGAGATACAGGTGCTCATCCTCACCACCTTCCTCGAGGACGCGCGCGTTGCCGAGGCGATCCAGGCAGGCGCCGTCGGCTTCTTGCTCAAAGAGGTTGAGATCGATGATCTCGTCCGAGCGGTGCGTGGTGCGGCGCGCGGCGAGCCGCAGCTCCACCCGGACGCGGCGCGGATGCTGATGGGGCTCGCCACGCGCCCGAAGCACGTCCCGGAGCCGCCCGCCCTGCTCACCGAGCGCGAGCGGGACGTCATCGCGCTCCTCGCGGAGGGGCAGAGCAACAAGCAGATCGCTCGCGAACTCTCGATCAGCGAGACGACCGTCAAGGGGCATGTCGCCAATATCCTCGGCAAACTCGAACTCGCCGACCGCACGCAGGCCGCCGTCTATGCTGTCCGCAACGGCCTCGCCCGCGAGGTGCGGTCGTAGGTTCCCCGACATGGATACATCTGACCTGCCCGTGAAGTGTTCCACATGAAAACGATGCTGGCGCGACGCGGTTTTCTGGTGGCGGCGGGCTTCAGCCTGCCGCGTCGAGGTGCGGGAGGC
>JBPCMC010000206.1:0-4175 GCA_051002645.1 Thermomicrobiales bacterium | reverse complement strand
TCATCTGATGCCACGAGACGAAACGTATGGCCCCTCAGTCCCTTGTGCAAGCCCCGATTCGGATGCCGCCGGTAGGGGAGGACCGCCCCCGTGCGACAATCGCGGTTTATGAATAATCCAGGTTAGGTTCTCGGCCTCTTTCAGTCTGTCTCAAGAACGGGATTGGCCAGCAGCGGAGGTTCCAGATTCTTCTCTAATTTCATTAGCGCTATCCCTGTCTCTCAGGGCCGGGCTGGCGGCAGCGGAGCCGGGGGGCCGACAATCGGCGGACCGGAAGGTGGCCGGATTGGCGGCAACGGAGGAATCGGCGGCGGGTCGATTGGTCCGGGGGGCCTCGGGAGCGGGAGCGATGCCACGGGATGAAAGAGGTCGCTCAGATCGGTCGCATTGGCCGCGTCCCCCAACATGGGCGTCACGCCAAAGATTTCCTCCATTGTGCGGAGCGTCGAACTGTGCGTATAGGCAAGCGAGTTGGTATACCCCTGCTTCGCCAGCGGCGAGAACGCGATCATGCCGATCGGTCCGTCGCTCCCCCCCTCGCCCTCGTCCCAGGTGATGAAGAGCGCGCCATTGTTCTGATAGGCCGCAGAGTTGAGGATCGTGGGCACGTTTTGCGAGAGCCAGGTATCCCCATTCTTGATGCTATCGAGCGTTGCGCACCCGCCGCTGTCATGCATGTCGTCGCAGACATTGGGCGTGATGAAGTTATAGCGCGCAAGTGTATCGCTCGCGAGATCGGTCGCGAGTTCGGGGAACGGGCGATTATGCGCGATGCAGTACGCGGAGGCGGGGGAGTTCGTATTCGTCACGTCATCGAAGTACACAAAGGGATTGTGCCGGGCGGCGTACTTCCCGTTGGTCCCTCCGGTCGTCAGCGGGCAACTCGTCCCATCGATATTCTCTTGATAGGTCTTCCACGAGACACCGGCGCTCGTGAGCAGGGTAGTGAGACGTTGGGTCGTGCTTTGATGATTGAAGGCGGGTTCGGCATCGTTCAGGATGCCAAAGTTCGTCCCGGCCTCGAGCCAGAGATAATTGGGCTCGCTCGGATGGATTCCGGGCGGGTTGAAGTATCGCTCGGCATGCGCGCCGAGGGGCAGCAAGCTGTTGATGTACGGCGCGGAGGCACTACCGTGAATATCGGCCCAGTTGTGATTCTCCATCAGGATGATGAAGACCGTTTGAATTGCAGACATCGGGGACACGATGGCCGGAGAAGACTCTTGTGCGGTTTGTAAGAACGGTGCAGCAACCGCAGGCTGCGCCCCCGCCAGTAGTCCGAGTATCAATATCGAGAGCACGAACCGATGACGACGCATCTTACAATCCCTCCCCGAACTGCACACTCTCGTAGCGTACATCGCACCCTCCCGCGACGAGCGACGAGCATCTCTGACCTATTATGGCAAACCGTGGGTATGGGCGTATCGGGAATTCTGTAAAAAAGTCTCCGTATTTTCTGTGGCGGGCAGCGGGCGGCCGTCTACAGAATTCTGTAGGCCCGTCTCGCCTCCCCCGCGGCCGTGCGGTCATGCGGCGTGGGAGGCACGACCGGCGCTCAGTCACGAGCACCGGCGCACCGTGGTAGCGCGCCGCCGGTGCGAAAGAGGTCTCGGCGAGCGTCCGATACTAAGTGCCTGGTGCGGTAGGACCTCGTTAGAGAACAGAACATACCCGCTCAGTGTACGGACATCCCACCGTTGCAGGCGGAATGGGCGGATGGTACACTCGCGCCGCATCGCGGCATGGCGGGAGAGCGTGCCGCGTCTTTGCCCCTGTCCCGGCCGGAGCGCCGGATTGCAAACATGGAGTGGTCAATCGGTCTAAGGGGTGCGGCTTCCTTGTCGGGGCCGTGAGGAGGAGAGTGCGTGAGCTGGCTTGTGTGGACAGTTCCCGTTATCGGCATTTTGGCGGTCCTCTACGCGCTGTCGCTTGCCCGCGGGGTGCTCGCGAGTGATACCGGCACACCGGAGATGCAGGATGTCGCCGGGCGCATTCTGACGGGCGCGCGCGCCTATCTGAACCGGCAGTATCGGACCATCTTCAGCATCGCGGGGGTCGTGGCGATTGTCATCGCCGTCCTGATTTACTTCATCACCAAGTCCGACCAGCATCCGGGCCGACACGCCCTGCTGACCTTCTTTTCCTTTCTTATTGGCGCGGCCTTGTCCGGCCTGTCCGGCTTTATCGGCATGAATGTCGCCGTCCGCTCGAACCTGCGTACGGCGGCGGGCGCGCGCAAGAACCTCGGCGCGGCGCTGACGGCCGCCTTCCACGGCGGCGCGGTCTCCGGCTTGCTCGTCATCGCGCTCTCGCTGCTCGGCGTCACCGCGATGTTCGCGCTCTTTTCCGCGACCGGGCTGACGCAGGGCCCGCGCGACGCCCCGTTCTACATCGTCGGGTACGGCTTCGGCGCGTCGTTCGTCGCGCTCTTCGCGCAACTGGGCGGCGGTATCTATACGAAGGCTGCGGACGTGGGTGCAGACCTCGTCGGCAAGGTGGAAGCGAACATCCCCGAGGACGATCCGCGCAACCCGGCGGTGATCGCGGACCTCGTCGGCGACAACGTCGGCGACTGCGCGGGCCGTGGCGCGGACCTCTTCGAGTCAACGGCGGCGGAAGTCGTCGGCGCGATGATCCTCGGCGTCGCGCTGGCAACGATCACGAACAACAACAACTGGATCATCTTCCCGCTCGTCATCACCGCCTTCGGCCTGCTCGCCTCGATCATCGGCGTGCTCGTCGTCCGCCCGACGGCGGAGGCGCGCGACGCGCTCGCGCTCCTCAATCGCGGCTACTACGTCGTCGCCGGGCTCTCGGTGATCTTCATGAGCTTCGTCACCTACGTGCTCTTCCACAACACGTCGCGCAAGAACACGGATGGCACGGTATTCAACGTCGGCGATAAGTGGTTCTACTTCGCGCTCGCGGGGTTGGTCGGCATCGCGGCATCCGTCGCGTTCGTCTATATCACGCAGTTCTACACGGCGGGCAACTATCGCCCCGTGCGCACCATCGCGGAGGCGTCCCGCACCGGGTCGGCGACGAACATCATTTCCGGCCTGGCGATTGGTTTCGAATCGACGGCGATGCCGGCGATCACGATCTCGCTGGCGATCGGCGGCGCTTTCTTCCTCGGCACGCGTACGCACGTCACCGGCAATAACTTGCAGGACGGCATCTTCGGTACCGCCTGCGCAACGGTCGGCATGTTGATGAGCGCGGGCTACATCCTCGCCATGGATACCTTCGGCCCGATCACCGATAACGCCGGTGGCATCGCGGAGATGAGCAACCAGCCCGAATCGGTGCGCGATGTGACCGACGCGCTCGACTCGGTCGGCAACACGACGAAGGCGCTCACGAAGGGGTACGCGGTCGGTTCCGCCGCCCTCGCCGCTTTCCTGCTCTTCTCGGCCTATCTCGATGTCGTCGCGGAATCGCGCGGCTACGCGCCGAACAGCCCGCAGTGGGTCGCGTCGCACATCGTTGACCTCGCGCAGCCGAAGGTCTTTATCGGCGGCTTCCTCGGCTTGATGCTCGTCTTCCTCTTCTCGTCGCTCGCCATTCGCGCGGTCGGCAGTGCGGCGCAGGACATGATCAGCGAGGTACGCCGCCAATGGCGGGAGAGGCCGGGGATCATGGCCGGTACGGAAATCCCCGACTACGCGCGGTGCGTGGACATCTCGGTGCGCGGCGCGCTCCGTGAGATGATCGCGCCGGGTGCATTGGCAGTATGTATGCCGATCATTATCGGCCTGCTGCTCCGCGCGGAGGGGGCGGCCGGGATGCTGATCGTCGGCACGATGGGCGGCATCCTGATGGCGAACGTGATGAACAACGGCGGCGGCGCGTGGGACAACGCCAAGAAGTTCATCGAGGCCGGTGGGCTGCGCGATGCGGACGGCGCCGTGCTCAGCAAGGGGAGCGATCCCCACGCCGCGTCGGTCGTCGGTGACACGGTCGGTGACCCCTTCAAGGACACCGCCGGACCATCGCTGCACGTCCTGATCAAGTTGCTCGCCACGCTGACCCTGGTGCTCGCGCCGCTCTTCATCTAGCGCGTGCTGTTACTCTTCAATATATCGTGTGGTTTTGGGGCGTGCCCGCGGAGGGGGTGGGGGGCGAAAAACACCCCACCTTCAGGGTTCCCTCCCACTCCCTGCCCTCGGACG
>JBPCMC010000205.1:0-9085 GCA_051002645.1 Thermomicrobiales bacterium | reverse complement strand
TCGAACTACAGCGCGGCGCAACTGCGGGAAGCGAAGCGGACGGCGGCGATCTGCGCCAATCAGGTCGGCTACAACCTCTTCGACCGCCGCTGGGAGCGCGAGATGTTCGCGACCGCGCGCGAACTCGGCATCGGCGTGATGGCCTACGGCCCGATGGCGCACGGCCTCCTCACCGGCGCCTTCACGACCGAGACGACCTTCGTGGAGTGGGATTGGCGCTCGCGCGGCGTTGCCTTCGGCCAACAGCTCTTCACGGCGGAGAATTTTCCCAGAAACGTCACCGTGGCGGACCAGCTGAAGGAGATCGCCGCCCGCCTCGACACGACACTGCCGCAACTCGCCATCGCCTGGGTCTTGCAGCAACCGGCGGTCAGCGTCGCGCTCGCCGGCATCCGCAAGCCGGAGGAGATCGAGCAGAACGTCGGTGCACTCGACATCCGCTTCTCGCCGGACGATCTCAGCGCGATCGACGAAATCATGTCCGGAGCGGCAGGCCAGGTGGACACGATTCCCGTCTGACAGCCAGCAGCCGGTAGCCGATAGTCAGTGAGAAGTGGTCCGCTCATTGCTCATTGCTCGTTGCTTCGTGACGGAGGAACCCAATGGTGACATTCGCGGAGATTTTGCCGCCCTACCCGAACCGGATGTGGATGCTCTGCCAGCAGATGAATGTCACGCACGCCGTGACGGGTCTGCCCATCGGCCCCGAGGGGTTCGCGTACTGGACGCCGGAGCGGATCGCGACGACAAAAGTCGGCGAGCGCCCGTGGGATTTCTACCCGATGCTCTATATGACGCAACGGTTCGCGGACGCCGGATTGACGGTGGACGTGATCGAATCCTCGCCGCCGATGGACCGGGCGCGCCTCGGTCTGCCCGGCGGCGATGCGGAGATCGCGGACGTCTGCACGATGCTGCAGAGCATGGGCGCGGCGGGCATCCCCGTCTGGTGCTACAACTGGATGGCGCAATTCAACTGGCAGCGCACCTCGCTCTCCACGCGCGGACGCGGCGGCGCGCTCGTCTCCAGTTTCGATTACGCGCTCGTCAAGGATGCCCCGCTCACCCCGGCGGGCGTCGTCAGTGAGGAACATCTCTGGGAGACGCTGCACTCCTTCCTCGAACAGGTCGTGCCCGTGGCGGAGGAGGCGGGCGTCCGACTCGCCATGCACCCGGACGACCCGCCCCTCTCGCCGATCCGGGGCGTTGGGCGAATCATGCGGAGCGTGGAAAACTTCGACCGCCTGCTTGATCTCGTGCCGAGCCCGGCGAACGGCATCACGCTCTGCCAGGGCAACTTCGCCCTGATGACGCCCGACATCCCGGCGGCAATCCGCCACTTCGCGCAGCGGCAGGCGATTCACTTCGTCCACTTCCGTGATGTGCGCGGCACGCCGGAGAAGTTCGCCGAGGTCTTCCACGACGAGGGGCAGACGGACATGTTGGAGGCGATGCGGACCTACCTTGAGGTCGAATTCGACGGCCCGATGCGCCTCGACCACGCGCCGACGATGGAGGGCGAATCCAACGAGCACGCCGGCTATGAAATCCTCGGTCGCCTCTTCGCCACCGGCTACATGACCGCCCTGCGCGAGGCCGCAATGAAAGACCTGGCACGCGGAGATTAGCGCGATTACGCGACAGGAGAAACGGAGATTGCGATGCCATCTTTGTTCGTCAATCCCGGCGCCGCCGCGCTGATCCTCGTTGATGCTCAGCCCTTTTTCATGGACCTGATGCACGGGCCGCAGGAGCCGGTACTGGCGCGCCAGGAGCACCTACTCATGCTCGGTGACCAGTTCGACATCCCCTGCATCGCCACCTTCGAGCACCCCGTCGAGCGCAATGGCTGGCTACCGGAGCGGCTGGAGCGCGCCTTCCCGGCGAGTGGCAGGCGGTTCATCAAGCGCACGTTTAATCTCTGCCTCGAACCGGAGATCGCGGGGGCAATTCGGGCGCTCGGCGTCGAACAGTGCATCGTCGCCGGAGCGGAGACGGACGTGTGCGTCCTCCAATCCGTGTTAGGGCTCATCGACCTGGGGTATCAGGTCTTCGTTGTCGAGGATTGCCTCTTCACTCACGAGGCCAATGACGGCCCCGCCTTACGCCGCATGGAACGGGCTGGCGCCGTACCGCTGACATACAAGACGCTGCACTACGAACTGAAACGTTCGGTGGATCCCGCCCCGTTCCATCTCGCTTGGAACGCACGTCATGGTCACAGCGGGCGGCCATTCGTCAGCCCTTACGAGTTGCCCACGTTTGGTCGACACGGCACCGTGCAAGACGTGGTGCGTCCCGTTACGGTACCGTGATACGCCGATTCCGCATGCATCAGGCGACGGTGCGGCTGAAGGAGCGGGCGGAGACGAGGAGGGCGATGACCGCGAGGATGGCCGTGATGGCGATGCCTTTGATGACGCTGACATCGCCGAGATGGTCATTGAAAATGGCCCGTGCCGCATCGACGGCATAGGCGAGTGGATTGGCGGCGGCGATGTGGCGCAGCCAGGCCGGGGCGAGACTGAGGGGCAGCAGTACGCCGGAGAGGAGCAGGAGCGGCAGCGTCACGGCCGTGAGCAGCGGCGCGAGCGCATCCTCGCTCTTCAGCCAGAGCGCCAGCGCATATGAGCACGAGGCCATCAGTAAGCCGATCAGCGCGAGCAGGCCCATCATGATGAGCAGCCCCGCCGGGTGAATGTCGAGCCCGAAAGGGAGGGAGAGCAACACGAGTATCAGTGACTGGACGAGCAGGATGAGCACGTCGCGCAGCGCACGACCGAGCAGCAGCGCCAGTCTGCTCACCGGCGTCACTTGCAGACGCTCGACGACGCCGTAGCGGAGTTCCGCGACCAGGCTGAAGCCGACAAAAGCCGCACCGAAGAGACCTAACTGGATCAGTAAGCCCGGCACGAAGACGTTGTACGCGCCGCCCGACGGGAATCCCTGCGCGGTGGCGATGGATTTCAGCAGTGGCGCGAAGAGGAGCAGGTACAGGAGCGGTTGAATCACGCCAATCACCGACCATGCCGGGTTGCGGAGCGTCAGCCCGAGATTGCGCTGAAAGACGAGTGCGGTATCACGCAGCGTTTTCATGTGTGGTTACTCCTTTGAATCGCATGGCAAGACGATGGGGATTTGAACCACCAAGATACCAAGAGCACCAAGGAATTCTTTTAGATTCTTCTTGGTGTCTTGGTGGTTCATTCCCTATGCTCTGTCGCATCAGGCGGCCTGCTCGCGCAGGGAGCGGCCGGTTTGACGGAGGAAGACATCATCGAGACTGGGGCGGGTGAGGGAGATCGTCTGCAACTCCAGTCCCGCGCCGTCCAGGAGGCGGAGGATCATCGGCATGGCGGTCTCGCCGCGATCGACGTAGAGCCGGAGCGCGCCATCCTCCGCGCCGGTCTCGCGCACGAAGGGCTGGCAGCCGAGCAGGTCTCGCGCGGCCTGCGCGTCGCCGGCGATGCCGAGGGTGACGATGTCGCCCGCGATCTGCCGTTTCAGCGCGTCCGGCGTCCCCTCGGCGACGATCTTCCCGTGGTCGATGATCGCCAGCCGGTCGCAGAGCGCGTCCGCCTCCTCCAGATAATGCGTCGTCAGGAAGACGGTCGTGCCATTGTCGCGTAGGCGGCGCACCTCGTCCCACAGATGGGCGCGGCTCTGCGGGTCGAGGCCGGTGGTTGGCTCATCGAGGAAGAGCACCTGCGGCCCGTGGATCAGGCCGAGGCCGATATCGAGGCGGCGGCGCTGCCCGCCCGAGTAGGTTCCGGTGGGGCGATCCGCGCACGCATCGAGTTCGAGCGTCGCGAGCAACTCGGCGGCACGCCGCTTCGCCGTCGCCGCGCTCATGCCATAGAGTCGCCCCTGGAAGATCAGTTCGGTGCGCCCGGTGACGGCCGGGTCGGTGCCACCGCGCTGCCCGACGTAGCCGATCCGCTCGCGCACCCGCTGGGGCTCGCGGCGCAGATCGCACCCGGCCACCATCGCGTTGCCGCCCGTCGTGGGCAGCAGGGTGGCGAGCATCCGCAGCGTCGTCGTCTTGCCCGCGCCGTTCGGACCGAGGAAGCCAAAGAGTTCGCCCGTCTCCACGCGCAAATCGACGCCCGCCACCGCCTCAACATCGCCCCGGCGGCTCTTGAAGGTGTGGCGCAAGTCATGGGTCTCGATCATCGTTCCCGCCTGCTGCGGCTGTCTGTCGTCCATCGCCATCGTTGTTTCCGCTCCTTTCATCGTCCCGACTGCTCTTCTGCCGTCTCCGTCCGGTCATCCGCTCCCGGTACGGGTCCACTCATCACGTAAGCGGGCCATGCCACGGCACCGTCCGCGATCTCGCCGATGATCTGCCGCACCCAGCGCAACTCGGCCTCGCGCTGTGTCAGCGCGAACTCCTCCTCCAGTAGGAAGAGCCGGGGCACAACCAACCGCTCCATGATCGTTTTCAGGCGAAACTGTCGCTCCTCGATCTCGTCTTCGAGGCGTTCCGCGCGTTCGCCGAGGAGCGCCGCCGCCTCAGCCGGGGAAAAGTGCGCGATGAAGGCGAGCGCGGCGGAGAACTGCAAGTACTCCTTGGCCGGCTTGCTGATCAACTCGCGATGCCAAGCGGCGAACTTCGTGCGCCCCGCCTCGGTGAGCGCATAGACCGTCCGCTCGGGGCGGCGTCCCTCGCGCTGCACCTCCTGCGGCACGATCAACCCGTCGCGTTGGAGCGTCTCGACCACCGTGTAGAGCGAGCCACGGTTGAGTTTGATCGTCTCCGTGAGGCCGCGATTCCGCATCAGGAAGTCCATCTCGTACGGATGCGTCGGTCGCTCCGCGAGAAGCGCCAGCACCGCGAGCGCGAGCAGATTGGACTGATTCCGCTTATTCCCCATCTCCTGCCCTCTCCCTGCATAGCCGTTCCCTATTAGTTGTTTACAACTATACGTGACCGACCATAGATTGTCAAGCACGCATCGTAGAGGGAAGCAGCCTTCTTTGGGGGTCTGCAAACCGGAGGGTTGCCTCTCACAGCACGATATCCCGCCGACTTTGAGACGCATCCGACTATGATGCAATACCCTCCATACGGGCGGATTTCGTATATCATGCTCCGGGCGGCGTGGGAGACGTATGTTTTCCGCGCAAACCGAAAGAAGGAGCGCGCCGGTGTTGCCTTTCCCGACAAAGACGGTCTCGGTGACGACGACCTATCTGCATATTCCAGCGCGCGAGCAGTTCCGCCCCTCCTTCATCAATGACCCCGACCTGCTCGTCCTCGCGCTGCGCGAGCCGTCCGTCCCGTACTATCGCTTCCTCTACGATGCGGTCGGGCGCGACTATGTATGGATCGACCGGCTTTTGTGGTCCGACGAGCAGTTCCGCGACTATCTCTCACAGCCGACGACAACGGTGCTCGTGCTCTATTTCCGGGGCGCGCCGGTCGGCTACATCGACCTCGATGCCTCCGCCGATGGAGCGGAGACCGAGATCGCCTACTTCGGCCTGATGCCTGCCGTGCATGGCCGGGGCTTCGGCAAGCACCTCCTCTCGGTCGGGGTACAACGCGCCTTCGATGACGGGGCGGCGCGCGTCTGGCTGCATACCTGCTCGCTGGATGGCCCGCACGCCATCGCCAACTACACGGCGCGCGGCTTCATCCCCTACAAAACGACAACGCAGGACGAACCGGTGCCGGTGGGATATGGAGTAACAAGTCAAAAGTAACAAGTAACAAGAATGAGCCATCCACTTGTTACTTGTTACTTTTGACTTGTTACTGAGCGAACGGAGTGAGCGCATGTATGACTACCGGGTGGTTGAGGGATGGCCGGCGCTGCCGGCGGGGTATGAACTGGGTGTCGTCTCCGATATGGCGGTGGACTCAGGGGATCGCGTCTACGTAATCGACCGGGAGCCGAACAACCGCGTGCTCGTCTTCGACCGGGATGGGACGTTCCGCGCCATGTGGGGCGACGACTTCCTCGTCACGCCGCACGGCATGATGATCGGGCCGGATGACCGCGTCTACGTGACCGATCGCGGCTCGCAGACCGTCTGGATCTGCAGCACCGATGGCACGCTCCTCCAGACAATCGGCACGCCGGGTCAGGTGGGCGCGCCCGGTCAGCCGTTCAATAATCCGACGAATACCGCCCTCGCGCCGTGGGGCGATCTCTACGTCTCGGACGGCTACGGTCAATCGCGCGTCCATCGCTTCGCGCCGGACGGCACGCTGCTCGCCTCGTGGGGCGCGGAAGGCGCAGGGCCGGGCGAATTTCACTTGCCGCACGATGTCCGGGTCGATACACGCGGTCGCGTCTTCGTCTCCGACCGCGAGAACTCCCGCATCCAGTTGTTCGACCGGAACGGCGCATTCCTTGAGGAGTGGACGGATGTCCAGCGCCCGCAGAACATTCTCTTCGGGCGCGATGATGTGCTCTACGTCACCGAGGTGCCGCAGCGGGTGAGCATCTTCAATCTCGATGGCGAATTGCTCGGCCGCTGGGGGGAGCCGGGCGACGCACCCGGCCAGTTCCGCGACTCCCCGCACGGACTCGCCGTCGATTCCCACGGCGATCTCTACATCGCCGAAGTGACGGGACGCGCCCGCTTCCAGAAGTTCGCACGACAGTAGCGGGGAGGGTTCGGGGTTCGTGATTCGGGGTTCGTGGAGAATTCCCTTCCACGAACCCATTCACAAGGAGGTCTACGTGGCGGAACGGATGGAATTTGGTTGGAAGGCGCCGGAGTTCCCCGCCGACGGGAGCGACAATGCGGCGATGATCCGGCAGACGTTCGAGACGCTCGACCTGGTCGCGGATCGCTTCGACGCGGCGTGGGTGACGGACCATGTGCTGCCCTGGGCGCGCTGGCAGGCGGTCGAGACGCCGGTGATCGAGTGCTGGACGACGCTCACTTTCCTCGCCTCGCGCTACCCGAACCTGCCGTGGGGGACGATCGTCCTCTGCCAGTCGTACCGGAACCCGGCGCTGCTCGCCAAGATGGTCGCCAACCTCTGCGCCTTCATCCCCGGCAAGGTGATTTTCGGCATCGGCGCGGGCTGGAAGGATGACGAGTACCGGGCGTACAACTGGCAGTTCCCCAAGCCCGCCGTGCGCATCCGCCAGTTGGAGGAGACGGTCGAAATCGCCAGGCGGCTCTGGACCGCCGATAACGTCACCTACGAGGGGCAGCACTACCAGGTCCACAACGCCTACCTCAACCCGAAGCCGGACCCGCTGCCTCCGATTATGATCGGCGGCAGCGGTGAGCAGTTGACGCTCCGGGTGGTCGCCAAGCACGCCGACTGGTGGAACGGCGGCGGCGCGCGGGAAACGTACGCGCACAAGCTGGACGTGCTGCGCGGCCACTGCGAGGCGGTTGGGCGCGACTTCGGCGCGATCAAGAAGACGTGGCAGTGCGAGTGCGTCGCCGTCGCGCGCACGCAGGAAGAGGCAGAGCGGATGGCGGCGGCCAGTCCCTTCTGCACCGCCCCGGAAAGTGCATTGATCGGCACGCCGGAGCAAGTGGCGGCGCAAATTCGGCAGTGGGCGGCGCTCGGCGTCTCGCAGATGCAAATCCGCTTCGCCGACTTCCCGAAGACGGACGGCATTCGCCTCTTCATGGACGAAGTGATGCCCCAGTTCGCATCGTAGTGCATGGTATACTGATGGGGCACACGAAATGAGGGGAGCATGGTACGCACGGCGAAAGAATTGGCACAGGAATCCGACAGAGCGGAAACAGGCCAGAAACCTGCGGTCGTGAGTGGCTATGCGATCGCGGCGGAATATGATGCGGAGTCGGGTCGTCTCGTGGTCCACTTCCCGAAGATTACCGAAGAGGAGCGTGCCTTCCGCAAGGAACTCATGGCGCGGACGCTTGCGCATCGCGATCAGCAGCCTCCGCTCGGTATCACGAGTGCGGAATTGATCCGTGAGGCGCGTGCGGAGGCACATGGAGACGACGACGCACGCGTTTTCCCTGGTGGTGGTAGGTTTTAGCCTGCCATCCGTTGCTGTGGCAGGCTTTAGCCTGCCACCACCGACGCCCATCGGTAATCACTTGCGCAGCCGGGGAATAGCCAATGGAGATTATTCACGGTACGTGGATCCCGGAAGAGACGAGTGAGTTTATCCAGTCGGGCGGCTTTTACGTCTGGGTGGAGACCGACGCGCCCACCGGCACGAAGCGGCGCACTCCAGACGATACTTCACACCCCCGGCATCTCTCGGGCGAACCGCTGGCGGCGTTCCTGACCGGCATGGCGGGCGTCTCTGTCTCCTATCCGGCGACGCTGCACGGCACTATTAGTACCCGCTCCTTCCTCCTGCCCAGCGATGAAAAAGGGCCGCTCCCCTCGACGGAATTGCTGCGCTCCCTGGGCGCGGAGCCGCCCGAGGCGTTCACGTTCCGGCCGTGGGCGGTCTGCTGCCATCAACTCGATGATGTCATCGCGGCGCTGAACGACATCCATTTCGCCGCCCTCCATCACACGGAGGAGTATCAACTCGGCGCGGACCTCCGCTTTTGGTGGCAGTACACGCAGACGTTCAAACAGATCGTCGCGCGCGACCAATACATCCCGGCGCTGAAATACCGCGCACCCCCGCCGACGACCGGGAAGAAGGGGAAGCGCGCGGAGCGGTTGGAACTCTTCCCGGCGTGGGAGATGCTCTCTGAGCGGTACGACGACGCCATTCGCGACTATGCCCCGGCCATGCCGCTCGCCTGTGCGTCCGGCATGGCGGCGTCGGATGCGCCCGCCGCGCTGTACGAGCGCGAGGCGCTGCTCCGCCACTTCTCAGAACATCTCTTGCGGGAGATTGTGACGGGGACGCCTTTCACGGCGGCGTTCGACAAGCAGATCGCGGAGACCCTGCTCTCCGACTGTCTCTATCCCTACCGGCCTCGTCTCATCCGGCAGTCGAGCGACGGGGCGCTGACCGAGTACACACACTGGCTCGGCTGGCGCGCGAAACTGATCGGCGGGCACGCGACGGCGGACTTCACGCTCTGCTTCCGGCTGGAGGAAGCAGCGTCCGAGGAAGCGGATGATTGGCGCCTCCACTTCCTCGTCGCCCCGAAGCGGGACCCGTCGCGC
>JBPCMC010000204.1:0-9014 GCA_051002645.1 Thermomicrobiales bacterium | reverse complement strand
TCCAGATCGGCTTCGATGTCGTCGCGGACATGCTGCGCGGCTCGCTCTTTCGCCCCGACGATGTCGAGAAAGAGCGCGAAGTGATCACCGAGGAGATTCGCGGCATCAACGACATCCCCGATGAGGTGGTCGGCGAACTGATCGACCGGCTCGTCTGGGGTGACGCCGCTGTTGGGCGACCGATCGCGGGCTTCGAGGAGAGTGTCGAGCGGATCAACGGCAGCGAGTTGATCGCCTTCCTCGGCACGAAGTACATCCCGGAGCGGCTCGTTGTCTCGGTGGCGGGGAAGGTGGAGCATGACGAGGTCGTCGCTCTCACCGCCGCCGCCTTCGGCGATTTGGCGAAGAGTCGCGAGACGCCGCCCGCCCCCTATGCGCCGCCGCCGCAGACGACGCCGCGCGTCGCGCTCGTCGGCCGCGAGATAGAGCAGGCGAACCTCAGTCTCGCCGTGCAAGCGATCTCTTATTCGGACCCGCGCAAGTACGCCCAATACCTGCTGCACATCATCCTCGGCGGCACGATGAGCAGCCGCCTCTTCATGCGTATCCGCGAGGACCTCGGCCTCGCCTACAACGTCGGCTCGTACTTCCCGACGCTCATCGATGTCGGCTGGGGGACGATCTACGCGGGCGTTGACCCCGAGAAGGCGGAGCAAACCGTCTCCGCCATCCTCGACGAACTCGCCCGCCTGCGCACCGAGCCGGTGACGCCGACCGAGTTCGAGCGGGCACGCCGCTACGTGACGGGCAGCCTCTTGATGGGACTGGAGGGCAGCGCGCCAGTCGCTTCATGGATCGGTATGAGGGAACTCCTGCTCGGCGACATCCTGACGCCGGAGGAGGTCGTCGCACATTACAACGCTGTGACCATCGAGGACGTACACGCCCTCGCCTCCGACCTCTTCCTCCCCGAGCGCCTGAACCTCGCCATCGTCGGCCCCTATGAGGACGACAGCCGCTTCCGGGCTCTCCTGGGAGCGTGATGAGCAACGAGCAATGAGCGATGAGCAATGCGGGGGAATGCTATGGCGAGGGCGGCGCGCTCTGTATGCGAGATGTACCGATCTTCATTCGGAGACCGCCGACAATACGAGAGACTTCTTCGGCAGATTGAAATAACAGATCAAACGCGGCTTGGTCCAAGTAGCCGATATCGTGTGCCAGATACAGTAGTGAGCGAACTTCGGCACACGATGCTTTGGAAATTGTCAGAAAGTGATGGAACTCAGCGCGGCTGCCGCGCTCGTAACCTTCAGCGATGTTCGACATGATCGAGACCGCTGACCGCTGCAACTGACCTGTGAATCCAAAATCCCTGACAAACGAACCAGTTCGCGTTACGTCATAAATCGCAGCGGCAAGCAGGCGCGCCTTTTGCCACGCGACGAGGTCCTCGAACCGCGTGATCCTACTCATTGCTCATTGCTCATCACTCATTGCTGGATCAGAGCCACCCGCGTTGGGAGAGCCATTCTGCACCGAGGCGGCTGAGGGTGACGGCGCCGCTTGCGTCCATCTCGATGCGGGCGCGCTCGAAGAGTTGCGCGGTCACTTTGCGTCCGTCATCCGTCGTGTAGGGAGCTTCTTCGCTGATCGGTGCGCCGAACATGTCGCTGTCGCCGTTCGCGGCGTACCATTGGAGGATACCGCCCGCGATGCTGTGGCCCGTCGCGGCGACGTACCGCTTCTTGATCGTGCTGTCGAACGCACCGACCGTATCATACGGGCCGTTGGCATCCGCGAACCAGGAGCCGAGTGGCGCGAGCGTGACGCTATTGCTGTCCGGCAGATATTCGACGAGGACGCGCTCGAAGTACTGATAGATGTGCTGCTCGCCATTCGCCTTGCGGACGAAGAGTTCCGAGATCGGGTAGCCGAGCGACGGGACGCCGCCCTTCGCGTTCCAGTATTTCGCGATGACATCCGGCATATTATGGCCCGTTTGCGATACGAAGGTGTAGCCCGCGCCGAGGTCGCTCGCCCGGTCGAGCGGCGGTGCGTCGGAGACGCCGAGTACGGGGGCTGCGCTCAGGTCCAGTCCATTGCTCTTTGGTGCCGGTGCCGACTTCGGCGCCGGGGCAGGCTGCGGCGCCGGCGCGCTGGCGGTTGATGCTCCACCGTCGTCCGTCAGCCAGAGGAAGGTGACGTCCACCCAGTCCGCGTTGCCCAGGCCGAGGTCGGCGTAGGTGCCGTCACCAATATCGATGCCGCCCGGCGCGGTGACGGTCAAGCCGGTGCCGCTCTTGCCGCCGTTGTTGCTGTTCTCGTACGCCGCCTGCGCCTGGGATTTGCCGCGCGGGATGCCCTTATAGACGCGCGCGTCGGTCGGGTCCCAGTAGTTGTCGTCGTTATTCCACGGTCCGATGTCGAGCACGGGCGCGATGGCGCTCTTGCCCTTGTAAGTAATTTTGACGTTCTTGTTCAGCGCCTTGACGGAGGGGAGGGCGACAAAATGATCGTTTGACGTGATCGTATGGCCGGATGAGGTCCTGCCGCCGACGAGACCCTCGCGCGTCGCGTAGACGTGGAAGGTCACGCTGGCCGCGCTCTCGGCCGGGGCGGTCGATGGCGCGCTCGATGGATTGCTGGGTGCTGCCGCGACAGGAACTGCCACGAGAGAGGAAACGCCGCTCGCCACGGCCGCGAGGCTAATGAGCATCAAGCGAACGATGCCACCACCGCGTTCGCGCCTCTTGCGGACAATCCGCATCCCGACCTCCCTGACGCGCACCGCCATACGAAACAGCAGGTATGGCAGCGCTCCCCGAATACTCCTGTCGCGCGTTCGCGGCGGCATTCCCCCTGCCGTGCTCCGTGAACCTGTGCGCAACGCTGCGCACGATAACATGGGGCCGCACCAGATGCAAATCGGGGCAATCATTCTGTCAACAGGCCGTCACACGACCGCCTTTTGCTTTGTGCGTGCGTTCACAATTCCGGGTGGCGCAGGCTTACAATCTCTTGAGAAAACAGGGTGGTGGCAGGCTAAGGCCCAATACAGTTCAGATACGCGCGGGTGGCGCTTTGCCATCCATCCGTAGGGGCGGTGCTCGAACCGCCCTCCCCGACTTGTATACACTCGTAGCTATCCATCGAGGCAACGGTACGGTAGCGGAGGGCGGTTCGAGCACCGCCCCTACGCAGGCGATTGCACGACTGATCGCGCTAACCTGAACCGCATTGGGCGAAAGCCCGTCACCACCGGGGAAGGCGAGGTGTGTTCATCTGTCAGTCGGTGCGGGTAGGCAGCCGACTGTGATGCGGGGTAGAATGCACCTCCGATGCTCCTCGCCCAATGCGGGTGCGCGAGAATGGTGGAACGCTTCGCTATCCTGGGATGGGGTGTGCACAGACGGGGAGGGCGGGGATGGTGGCGACACGACCTGCGGGGGCAGCGCCGACGCGGCGGCAGGTCAACCGGGTGATGGGCATTTACGTCTGCTACCAGTTCCTCAGCAACTTCGGCCTCGGCGTCTTCGCCCTGCTCTTCAACCTCTATCTACGCAAACTGGGCCTGCGTGAGGACTTCATCGGCCTCTTCAATGCGCTCTCGACCCTCTCCTGGGCGGCGGGCGCGCTCGTCGTCGGGCCGCTCAGCAGGCGCATCGGCGCGCGGGCAATCCTGATCGGCGGCGTGTTCCTCTTTGCCATTGTCGCAGCGTTCCAGATTGTCGTGACGGCATCGGTCGGGCTGCTCGGTGTGGCGGTCAGCCTCGGGTTGTCCAGCGCTGCGATGACGGTGCCGTCCACGCCGTACGTCTTCACGCTCATCCCACCCGAGCGGCGCACACAAGGGCAGGCGCTCGTCTTCTCGGCGATCGCGCTCTCGACGGCGGCGGGCGCATTCATGGGCGGCGCGTTGCCGGGCTTGCTTGGCGGCGATACGGTGCATAATTTCCGTATCACCATGGCAATCAGCGTCGCACTCACCCTCGGCGGCATCGTGCCGCTCTCCATTCTCCGCACCGCGCGCGAGCAGCCGGACGCCCCGAACCGGGGCGCGATGACGCCATTCACGCGGGTGGAACGGCGTCAGTGCCGCCGCGATAATCTCGCCTTCGCGCTGGTCGGTGGCTTCATGGCGCTCGGTACGGGGATGCTGATCCCCTTCTACAATGTCTACCTCAGCTCGTTGGGCGCGTCGCCGGGCGCGGTGGGGACGCTCTTCTCGGTCAGCTCGCTCGTCGGCGGCGTTATGTCGCTCGGCGCGCCACTGATCGCCCGTCGCTTGCCGCCGCTCCCCGCCGTGGCGGTGCTCCGCTCCATCTCCGTACCGATGGCGCTCATGGTCGGTCTCGGGCTGACCGGGTTACCGTTCGCGGGCGCGCTCTACGCGATCCGCACGATCGGTACGAGCCTCTCGTGGCCGATCGAATCGAGCACGATCGGCAACATCATCGAGCCGCGCAACCGCGTTTCGCTCTTCGGGATGCGCTCGGCGGCCTGGAACGGCGGTCTGGCGATTTCATCCTGGGCGGGCGGGGCGATCATCGTCCATTTCGGCTATCGGCCGGTGCATCTGCTCTATGTGCTGGCGTACGCGGCGGCGATGGGGCTCTTCCTCGCCTACTGGCCCCGCCGCGTCCGCCGCGCACACGAGGAGCGCCAAGCCCTCGCGGAGAGGGCAGCGTTGCAACCAGCATGATGGGGAAGCAATGAGCAACGAGCAACGAGCAATGAGTTGGGAGCATCACCCCTCATTGCTCGTTGCTCGTTGCTCGCCTCACGCCCCTCGTTTGCCGCGCGGGTCGAGGGCGTCGCGCAGACCGTCGCCGAGGAAGGTGAAGGAGAGCATCGTGATCGCGATGGCGAGACCGGGGAAGATCACCTGGCTTGGGGAGTAGAAGATCGCCTGCTGCCCGTCATTGATCATCGCGCCCCAGGACGGCGTCGGCGGGATGACACCGATGCCGAGGTAGGAGAGCGCCGCCTCCGCGAAGATCGCGCCGGGGATGCCGAAGGTCACGGAGACGAGAATCGGGCCGAGCGCGTTTGGGATCAGGTGTTTCACGAGGATGCGGACGGGTTTCGCGCCGAGCGCCCGCGCCGCCTCGACGTACTCACGGTCTTTCAGGCTGATAATCTGACCGCGCATCAGCCGCGCGTCACCGACCCACGACGACAAACCGATGGCGATGAAGATGATGAAGAGGCCGCCGAGCAATTGCTTGATCGGGCTTTCCCGCAGCGCGGCGGAGAGCAGGACGATGAGGAGCAGGGTGGGGAAGGCATACATGATGTCGATCAGTCGGCTAATCAGCGTGTCCACCCAGCCGCCGAAGAAACCGGCGATCGCGCCGAGGGGCACGCCGACGCAGACGACGACCAACTGCACGACAAGCCCGACCGAGAGCGAAATCCGCGCGCCGTAGAGCAGGCGGGAGAGGACATCGCGCCCGAGGTTGTCCGCGCCGAGCACGCCCGCCTCGCCCGGCCCCGCGTTCGTGTGCCCGCTGTGGACGACATCGCGATAGCCGTAGGGCGCGAGGAGCGGCGCGAGAATGGCGATGATCGTCAGTATTCCAATGACGATCAGGCCGGAGACGGCGAGTTTGTTCTTGCGCAGTCGCCGCCATGCGTCGCTCCAGAGTCCCCGGTTCTTCCGTTGGGGGAGCATCACCTCGCCAGCGGCGCGCGCTGCCGCAACTGCGTGCGCGGTGGTTGGCGCCGGAATCGTATCGCCGCGTTCATGTGCTGCCACGATGTGCCACTCCCTAGCTGTACCGCACGCGCGGATCGATCACACCGTAGAGCAGATCAACGAGCAGGTTTGCGAGCATCAGGATCACCGCGTAGATCAACGTCGTCGCCATAATGACGGGATAGTCGCGCTGCTGAATTGCTTCCAGATACAACCGCCCGATGCCGGGGATGCTGAAGACATTCTCGATGATGAATGAGCCGGTGAGTAGCCCCGCTGTGAGCGGTCCGGCGACGGTCGCAACGGGGATGAGCGCATTGCGCAGCATGTGGCGGATGACAACCGCCCGCTCGTGCAAGCCTTTCGCGCGCGCGGTCTGCACGTACTCCTGATTGAGCGCATCGAGCATCGAGGAGCGGGTGATGCGCGTCAGGAAGGCCATCGGCGTGAAGGCAAGGGTGATGACCGGGAGGATCGCCTGCTTCGGCGTGCCCCAGCCCTGCGTGGGGATCATGTGGAGTTTGACCGAAAAGAGGATGACGAGCAGGATAGCGAGGACGAAATTGGGGACGCTCGCGCCACCCGTGGCGATCAGCAGCGAGACATAGTCCGCCATGCGGTTCTGGCGCAAGGCCGCGATCACGCCGAGCGGGATGGCAACGGCGAGGATAACGACGAGCGCGAGGAGACCGAGGATGACCGTCTTCCCCAAGCCCTGCTTGATGATCTCCCCGACCGGCCTGTCTTGCTGGAGTTGCACGGAGACACCGAAATCGCCGTGCAGGGCGTGCGTCACGTAGCGGACGAACTGCACGGGCAGCGGCCGGTCCAGCCCGTATTTCGCGTTCAGCGTGGCGACGACCTGCGGGGAGGCCCGTTTGCCCAGTCCCGCGCTATCGAACGGGCCTCCCGGCGTCGCCTTCATGACCATAAAGGTGATGACCGCGACGCCGAGGAGGGTTGGGATTAGTTGGAGGAGGCGGCGGATCAGATAGCGATACACGTGCGTCCCTCAATCTCCTGGTGGTGGCGGGCTTAGGAACCTGGAGAACTTACACCGGTATTCGGGTGGGGCAGGTTTTCAACCTGCCAATCTCACAGGTTGAAAACCTGTGCCACCGGTAGCGTAGGCTTCAGCCTGCGTCCCCGGATTCTCGATTACAGCGTTGAAGTTCATTAGCCAGTCACTACCAATGCTGCGTACCGCGAGATAGTGAGGAGGCGGCAATCTGCCGCCCCTGAATGATACCTCGCCTTACTTGGTGAACTGGAAGCCGCGGAAGGCGTGCTGATCGCCGATGTAATTCCCATCCATCGGGTTGATGACCATGCCGGTGAGATTTGGCTTGTGGACGTAGAACCACTCGCGGTTGTAGATTGGGCCGACCGCGCAGTCGGTGTCCACAATGATCTTCTCGGCCTGATTGTAGAGCGAGAGTCGCTTGGTGTTGTCCTGCTCCACGGCGGCCTGCTTGAACAGGGCGTCCACCTGCGGGTTGGAGTAGTTGTACGCATTGTTGCCGCCGCCCGTGCCGAAGAGTTCCGGCAGCCAGTCCTGCGGATCGGGATAGTCGGCGCTCCACCCGCCGGTCGTCAGTTGGTAATTCTTCTGATCGGAGACCAACTGATCGTAGACCTTCGATTCCTGCGGGTCGAGTTGCAGATCGACGCCGAGGTTCTGGCGCAGCTGCGCCTGGAACGCCTGCGCGACTGCCGGGCCGTCGCCGGCGTTCACGAAGGTCAGTTTGGCGGTCAGGCTCTTCGGGTCGATCGAGGCATCGCTGAGGATCTTCTTCGCCTTCGTCGCGTCGAATTTGTACTGCTGACCGATCGTTTCGTCGTATCCCGGCTCTCCGGGTGCGATCCATGCGGTCGTCGGTTTGCCGATCGTCTTCAGCACATCGTTGATGAATGTCTGCCGGTCGATCGCCGTCGTAAATGCCTTGCGGACCTCGACCTTATCGAAGGGCGCGACCTTGCTGTTGAACGAGAGCGCGAAGGTCGTCAGTTGCGGTCCGCGTATGATCTGATTCTTGTACGTCGGGTCGGCGAGCACCTGCTGGCGGTTGCCAGTTGGCACGTTGATGAAGTCGAGTTCGTTGTTCTGGTAGGCCGTCCAGATCTGGGCGGCGTCCTTGATAATCTTCGCCTCGACCTGCGTCAGATATGGCTTCTCGCCGGTGTAATTCGGATTCGGCTTGAAGACGACATTCTGGTTGCTGGTGAAGGAGTCGAGCACCCACGCGCCGTTGGTGACATGGTTCTTCGGGGTTTGCCACCAGTTGGCGCCGCCCGCCTCGACCACGCTCTGCTTGAGCGGGGCCATGCCCCAGAGCGAAAGGACCTGCGTGAAGACCGGCTGCGGGCTGGCGAGTTTGATGACGAGCGTCGTGTCGTCCGGCGCGGAGACGCCGAGTTTGTCCACCAGCGGCTGGACGCTCGACGCGGTCGGTGTCGCGGTCTTCGTTGCGGCGTACAACTCTTTGTACCCGGCGATGTCTGACGCGAACGAGGCATAGTTCGACGCCGTGAGCGGGCTGATGAACCGCTTGATGGCATAGACATAATCCTTCGCCAGCACGGGCGAGCCATCGGAGTATTTCTGACCGGGCCGGAGCTTGACGGTATAGGTCAGGCCATCCGAGGAGATGCCGCCATTCTGCTGCGTCGGCACCGTGGCGGCGGTGCGGGTGACGAGATTGCCCTTGTCATCGAACGAGAAGAGCGAATCGTAGAGGAGATGGATGAAGGCGATATCGTTCGCGTACTGGCCGACGGCCGGATCGAGCGTCTTCGGATCCCCGGCGGCGACGATGCGCAGCGTCTGCGTGGCGGCGAAGTTCGGCGACTTGGTGCCTTGCGGCGAGTACGTCGCAGCGCCAGCGACTGTCCCTGTCGTCGAGGTGCCCGCAGCAGTCGTCCCGGCGGGCGTCACGGCGCTGCTTGCAGCGGTCGTACTGCTGGCGGTTGTGCTCGCTGCCGGTCGCGTCGCGACCGCTGAACTGGCCGCTGTCGTCGGGCTCGTCGCGTTCCCGGCGGCGGTCGGCGCGGCGGTCGTACCGGCGGCCTTTGGCGTATCGGTCGCCTTGCTGCCGCCGCACGCAGCGAGGATCGCCGCCGCAGCGCCGCCCGCCATTGCGCCGAGCATCGCGCGGCGATTCAATCGTTTGTTCCAAACCCCATGATCCACGGACCTGACTCCTTTACTATCCGGCGCTGCCCATTTGGGTGTGCTGCCGATCCTCATGGGTAATGTCCCCAGATGTGTGTAAGTAGCGTCGTCATTGACGAAGACGGTCATGGTGTGGTTCTTCTCCGGTTGTCGAGACCGTAAAGAAGGAGCAACACCATGACCGACACCCTGAGCATAGGA
>JBPCMC010000203.1:0-7415 GCA_051002645.1 Thermomicrobiales bacterium | reverse complement strand
GCCGCCGCTGTCCGTCCACGGGCCGGTCGGGTTCGGGCTGGTGACGACACCGATGGCGCTGCCCCGACCGGGTGTCTGCGTCCCGTTGGTGGTGTAATAGAGGTAGTACTGGTTGTTGAAGAACTGGATATCCGGCGACCAGAGGCCGCTGAACCCGGCCAGCCACGACGGGCGCTCGCTGAGCGCATCGCCCATATAGACCCAATGGATCAGATCGTGCGACCGCAGGATCGGGAGGAAGTGGCCATTCAGCCGGCCGTTCGCGGTGCGATCGGCGTCGTTCAGCGGGTTCGTCGTGCAGTACATGTACCAGAAGGCATCGCCCGGTTGCTGGCCGCGAATGATTGCAGGGTCCGGGCAACTCTCGAACGGCCCGGCGGCGGTCGACTCGATCTGAAGCGGGTTCGTGTAGGTAATGGTGGCGGAGTCGGTGCGGGCGGTGCCGACGTGCGATGCCCACGCCACCGCGATCAGGACAGCCACGATGATGAGGCGCGTGAGGGCGCGAACCGGCGTGCGCGATGCGCGCGGTATGCTGCGACGAGAACGGTTCATCATTCCACGCGCTCCATCACATACGGCGATGCGTCGCACCGCCGCCTTTGGCACCCCAGCCGGAGTCATCATTGTCCCTGTACATGGCGCATCATGCAAGAGCATCGGTCACCGATCAGCGCCGCGTATTGTCGCCTGATCGTTGGGCTGAGCGCACGCTGCCGCGAACGCATATCGCATCATCACGGGGCGATCACCCACGAGGGCCATCGGTGTGGTACTCCTACGGTAGTACGCTCAATGGCGCGGATTGGGATGATGTTACCCTCCCGCAGCGTACGCGCTACCCGTGTCAAGGCAATACATGGCGCGATTTTCGCGCTTGACATTTGGGAACATATGTTCTATTCTGTGGGCTGTTCCGTCGTCTTTGTAAGGAGGGTATCCAATGTCCGAGATGACCGAGTACACGCCGGGGACGCCGAGTTGGATCGATGTAAGCACGCCGGATATGGAGGCGACCAAAGCCTTCTATGGCGCGCTGTTCGGCTGGGAGGAGGCGACCTACCCCGAGATGGGCGGCTATACCAACTTCACGATGCACGGCAAAATGGTCTGCGGTGCAGCCCCGACGATGCCCCCCGATCAGCACCCCGCCTGGACGACCTACATCTCCGTCGACGATGCCGACGCCACCGCGCGGGCGGTCGGGGAGAACGGTGGGCAGGTGGCCTTCCCGCCGATGGATGTAGCGGCACTCGGTCGGATGGCGATCTGCAGCGATCCGACGGGCGCCTTCTTCGGGCTCTGGCAGCCGGGGCAGCACAAGGGGGCGCAGCTCGTCAACGAGCCGGGATCGCTCTCCTGGAACCAACTGAACACGCGAGACATTGACGCCGCCAAAGCCTTCTACACGAAGGTCTTCCCGTGGACGGCGGAGACGCACGGCGAGGGCCAGTACGCCTATACCGAATGGCAATTGGATGGCCGGAGCATCGCGGGCGGCATGGTGATGGACGAGTCGTTCCCGGCTGAACTGCCAGCGCACTGGCAGACCTTCTTCGCGGTCGCCGACTGTGATGCCACCGTCGCGAAGGCGCAAGAACGCGGCGGCAGCGTGTTGATGCCGGCGATGGACATCGATCAGGGCCGCTTCGCCGTCATCAGCGACCCGCAAGGCGCGGCCTTCTCCGTCATCCAGCTCAAGCAATAGGGGAACCAACCGCTGGTAATCCGGGGGCGAGGTTGGAGCAGTCCAATCCCGCCCCTGTTTGTCGCCCATGCATAAACCGCAGGTGTCCGCGTCGGGGGGCATCGCCGATGAATACTTATGGTCGCGGCTCACCCCTGGCTGCATCCTCGATCGCTTCGGCCAGCGCGCGCGCCCCGCGTATGACCGCATCGTGTGTGAGCCCGCCGTAGCCGAGCAGGATACCGTTGCGGTCCGGTTCGCCGAGATAATACGGGGCGAGGGAATAGACTGTCACGCCGCGCGCGGCGGCGCGGGCGATGATCGATGCCGGGTCGAGATCGGGCCGCAGGGCGAGGTAGGCGTGCAGACCCGCCTCCAGCCCTTGCAGGTGGGCGAGGGGCGCAATCGGCGCGAGCGCGTCGTGGAGGGCGGCACGCTGGGCCGCGTAATGCCGCCGCATCCGCCGGATATGCCGTTCGAGATCGCCGCTGAGGAGGAAGTGGGTGAGCGCGCGTTGGATCGGCCAGGGCGTCTGGCGTGCAGTCTCCGGCGTCAGACCCGCGATCCGCTCGCGCAGGGGCAGGGGCGCGACGAGATAGCCCGCGCGCAGCGATGGCGTGAGCACCTTCGAGAAGGTGCCGATGTAGGCGACGCGGCCCGCGTCGTCCAGCCCCGCCAGCGCGGGCAGCGGCGGCGCGTCGAAACGGAACTCGCTGTCGTAATCGTCTTCGATAATCAGGCTGTCGTGTACGGCGGCCCAGGCGAGCAGCGCCATTCGGCGGCTGACCGGCAGGCGCGCGCCGAGCGGGTACTGATGCGATGGCGTGACATAGACGAGCAGCGGCGCGTCCGGGCCGGTCGGCAGTGCATCGACGCGGAGCCCGTCATCGTCCACGGGGATCGGCACGATGCGCGCCCCACGGGAGAGGAAGACCGCGCGCGCCTCCGGATAGCCGGGCTCCTCCATGCCGACCGCATCGCCCGGCGCGAGCGTGGCGCGCGCGATCGACTCCAGCGCCTGCACCGCACCCGCCGTCACGATGACATCGTCCGGCCCGCAGGCGATGCCGCGCGCCCGCCCGAGGTAGGCGGCGATTGCCGCGCGCAAGGCTGGGTCGCCCGCCGCCGGGCCGTAGGTCGCGGACGGCAATGTGCCGAGGACATCGCGCCACGCCCCCCGCCAGACGCTGAGCGGCAGCGGCGCGATCGTCGGCTGACCGAGGCGGAAGTCAATCTGGCCCGGCATGGGCGTCAATCCGACGGGCGGCGCATCCGTGAGCCAGCGCGGCCTGCCAACGGGCACGGCGAGTGCGCCGCCCGGCAGCGGCGTCACATCGTGGGCGATGTACGTGCCGGAGCCGACGCGCGCCTCCAGATAGCCCTCACTGATCAGTTCGTCGAAGGCGGAGACGATCACATTGCGCGAGATGCCGAGGTCCGCCGCAAGCACACGCGTCGCCGGCAGACGCATCCCGGCAGGTAATTGCCGCGTGAGGATTGCCCGCCGCGTCTGCGCGACGAGTTGATCGTGCAGCGTCTCATCACTCGCGCGGTCCAACCGGACAAAGAGGCTCATCGTTCGCTCCGAAGTGGTCCCGTCAACCCATGCGTAATTGGTCCTATGCGCCTGTCCATTCACTCTGCATGATAGCAGATAGAGCAGGCGTGAAGTAGTGAAGCGAGATGAGAGGCTGCGATGCAAGAAGCCCCCAACGGTGAGGCGATT
The DNA here is from genome assembly GCA_051002645.1 of Thermomicrobiales bacterium. Lineage (GTDB taxonomy): Bacteria > Chloroflexota > Chloroflexia > Thermomicrobiales > JALYUS01 > JALYUS01. Next base: position 4,002 of record JBPCMC010000203.1, on the reverse strand, counting down.
GAACGGATGCTGATCGCGTATCTCGCTCTGTTGAACAAACGAGTGGCGACATCATCGTGCGATGACCTGCGCTATGCGTGCCGCAGACGGTCCTTATCTCATTGCAACGCGCGACCGTTCGCGCAGGTAGCTGCGCAGTTTCGCGATCAGCGCCTCCATCGCCCGACCGCCGGACTGGTCATCCGCGCGGCGGACAAGGCCGACCGTCAGGTGCAGATCGAGGTCGGTGATGTCGCGCAGCACGGTACCCGCCGGCGGTGGCGTGACCGTCGCGATAGGGAGGATCGCCGGGCCGAGGCCGTGCTGAACGGCCCGTTTGAGCGTTTCCAGCGAGTCGATTTCGATGCCGGAATACAGGTTCGTGCCGCAGGTGATGAGCGCCGCCTCCGCCGCCGCACGATAGGCGCATGTCGGCTCGGTGAGGAGGAGTCGGTGCTCGCGCAGATCTGCCGCGCGGATGCACTCCACCATAGCAAGCGGGTGATTCTCCGGCAGCAGGAGCGCCATCGGCTCATCGAAGAGCGGCTCGAAGGTGAGACCGAGATGCGCCGGGGGCGGCGAGCAGATGCCGACATCGAGATCGCCGCGCGCCACCCGGCTGCTCACGGCTCCCGTCCCGGCGACTTCCAGCGTCAGTCGGATGCGCGGTCGCTCCTCATAAAATCGTACGATGAGCGGGAGCAGGCGCACGCTCGCCGCCGGTTCGATGCAGCCGATCCGCACATGCCCCGCCTCCCCGCTGCCGATGCCCGCCATCGTCTGCTGGAGTGACGCCATCTGCCTGAGCAGCGGCCCCGCCTGCTCGTGGAGCGTACGGCCCGCCTCGGTCAGCGCCGTTTTCCGCCCCGCGCGGGTGAAGAGCAGCACGCCGAGCTCGCTTTCCAGTTGCTGAATGTGGAGCGTCACCGTCGATTGCGCGTAATCGAGCGCCTCCGCTGCCCGGACGAAGCTACCGTGCTTCGCAATCTCTTGGAAGGTGGTCAGTTGGCGTAAATCCATCATTGCCCTCAATCGTTCGAGAAAAATGCACGATCTATTCATTTCGTTCATCTTGAATGATACATGACACCGCCGTACGGTGGGAAGAGCGAAGGCGTACGAAGCATCGGCTCGCGACGCGGTGCGGGAAGGGACGGAGCGGTGACCGAGAGCGAAATTGTGATCGATCTGGTGCGACGGCTGGCACGCGGGGTGCGCGCGACGATTGCGGGACTGTCTCAGGAGGTACTGGACTGGCAGCCCGATCCCGAGGCAAACAGTATCGGCGTGACCGTCTGGCATTTTAGCCGCTGGATCGACTTCATCAACGTCCGTGCGCTGGAAGGCCGCCCGGCGGCGGACGAACTCTGGTTCACATCGGGCTGGGCAGCGGAGACGGGCTATGACCCGCGCGGCCTCGGCTATGGTGGGCTCGGCGCACTCACCGGCTACACGATGTCCGAAGTCCGCGCCGTGCCCGCGCTATCTGCCGACGCCTTGCTGCGCTATCTCGATCGGGCGTGCGACGCGCTGATCGCCTCGCTGGAAGCGCTCCCGCCGGACGCGTTGCATCGCACCGCGCCGGGCCTGCGCGATCTGGATGCCAGACAGCGCACCGCGTATCAATGGATCATCGCCCCACTCCTCGGTTGCTTCGGGCACCTGGGGGAGATCGAGGCGCTGAAGGCATTGCAGGCCCGCGCGGGGCGGCACGGCGCAATCGGCGCGGGAGCCGTCGCATGACCGGGGGCTACCACGCCGGGGAGATCGCCGTGCAGCGGCAGGCAGGTGAGCGAGAGATGGCGGAGCGCGTCGGCCAAATCTTCCAGCCCACCATCAAGTATGCGATGCGTATCTTCCTTCATCAGCAGCGCATAGCGGTACTGGGGAGCATTGACGCGCGGGGCGCGGTCTGGGCTTCCGTGCTGACAGGCGAGCCGGGTTTCCTCCGAACGCTCGATGACGAGACGGTGCAGATCGATGCCCTGCCCGCCGCCGGTGATCCGCTGATCGAGAACATCGGCGCGCACCCGGAGGTCGGCATGGTCGTCATCGACCTCGCAACGCGGCAGCGCGGTCGTCTCAATGGCGTGGCGACCGTTCTGCCCGATGGCGGACTGCTGCTCGCCACGCGGCAGGTCTACACCAATTGCCAGCAGTACATCCAGCAACGCGACCTCCCCGCCGAATCGAGCGAGACGCAGGCAACGCAGACGGTCATGGAGAGTGCGACCTTGACCGCAGGACAGCGTGCCTGGATCGCGGGCGCGGACACCTTCTTCATCGCCAGCGCGCACTCGGAGAGTGGCGCGGATGCCTCGCATCGCGGTGGCGCGCCGGGCTTCGTGCGCATCCTCGATGACTCCGCGCTGGTCTGGCCGGATTACTCCGGCAACAAGATGTTCAACACCCTCGGCAATATCACCGTCAATCCGCGCGCCGGGTTGCTCTTCATCGACTTCGCCGCCGGGCGCACGCTGCAACTGACGGGGAGCGCGCGCGTCATTTGGGATGCCGACCAGATCGCCGCCGTGCCTGGCGCCGAACGGCTCGTCGCGTTCCAGATCGCGCGCGTCCGGGAGACGGTGGGCGTGGTCGCCCTGCGCCGCCGGTTCGTCGCATACTCCCGCTTCAACCCCAATCCCGCAGTCTGATCGCGAGGCATCGATGCAGCAGCACGCACCGACGGTTATTGAGCCGGACGCCGGCACACGGCGCATCCGCATCGCGCTACCCGCGAACGGCCGGACGCTGCTCGCGGTCGGTGTGACCGTTCTTTGCTGGGCGTCGGCCTTCCCCGGCATCCGCGCCGCGCTCCACGGGTACAGCCCGGCGCACGTCGCGCTCCTGCGCTATCTCATTGCCTCCGTCGTCCTCGCCGGGTACGCGGCGGCGACGAGAATGGGGCTGCCTCACCGACGCGACCTGCCCGGCATTCTGCTGACGGGCTTCATCGGCATCGCCGTCCACAATATCGCGCTCAACACGGGCGAGACGCACGTCGCCTGTCCGCACACATCGGACAGTCGATGCCACGCTTCAGCGCTTCCCAACGTTCGGGTGGCATCCAGTATTTCGGTGCATCAGCCATGATTCGATTGTAGCGGAAAGAAAATGGCTAGGGCCGGAAATGGGAGGGCCGAGAAAAGGCCCACCCCGCTCTGTCCAAATTTGCGGTCCTCCTGCTTAGCGCCCCGTGGGAACCGGGTTGGGGGCCAGCCCACCGCCGCTCGCTGGAGATACCGGTCCGCTCCGATTCGGCACCGGTGCCGGTGAGCCCGTCGCGCTCGTCGCTCCGCTCGACCGGCTCCCGGGCACGGGCATGGACCCTACCGGCGTTTGCCCAGGCACCGTGATCGTCAGCGTCAGCGTCACGCCATTCAGGCGCACAGTGATGGTCACCGTCCCCGGGCTGAGACCCGTCACCTTCCCATTCGCATCCACTCTGGCGATGTGCGGGTCGCTCGCTGTCCACTGCGCTCCGGACAACGGCTGGGTTGAACCATCCCCGAACACCTTCTGCACCGTCAGTTGGCTGCTCTGCCCAATCTTGAGCGTCAGCGTGGTCGTGGATGTGTTCCCCGCCATGATCACGATGCCCGTCATCTCGGCCTCGGTGATCGTGACGGTGTACTGTTGGGTGGCGGTGAAACCATTAGCGTCCGTTGCCGTCACCGTGAAGGAGAAGGTGCCGGTGGCGCTCGGCGTGCCACCGAGCGCGCTGGTGGTAGTGTCGAGCGTCAGACCCGCAGGCAGCGTGCCATTCGTCACGGCGAAACGGTAGGGCGCGATGCCGCCACTGGCGGTGAACGTCGTCGTGGGGTAGGGCTGCCCGGCGGCGCCGTTCGGCAGCGCGCCCAGGGCGACAACGAGGGCGGGAATCGCATTATTGGTGAGCGAGAAGGTCGCCGGGACGGCCACGCCCTGGACTGTCGCCGAGGCGGTGTAGGGCCCGCCCGCGATCGCGGTGGCGGTGGCGGTCGTCTGTGCCGTCCCCTGGCTCCCGGTCGTCGCCGGATTCGG
>JBPCMC010000202.1:0-5001 GCA_051002645.1 Thermomicrobiales bacterium | reverse complement strand
GCTGGGCCGCGTTGAAGGCGACGGCGCGGTCGATCGTCTCCTGATCGTCGAAGGGCTCGTACCACGGCTTGGTCGGCGGGTGCTCGCGGTCGTACCACGGCGACTTCGCCAGCGTCTTGATGATATGGACGCCGACATCCTGCCGCTGGCAGAGGGCGATCAGCGCTTCATAGTCGCGGCGATACTCGGGCAGGTTCGTGTACAAGACGAAGTTGAGCGGGAACATCACCGTATCGAGCGGGAAGCGGCGCAATCCCTCCGCATGCACCTTCGGGGCGTCGAGGCCGTGTCCCGTGATGCCGATGTGCTTCAACAGCCCCTCATCGCGCGCCTCGACGACCGCCTCGATGGCGCCGCCCGTGCCCAGGCATTGGTCCAGCTTCTCCATCGTGCCGACGGAGTGGAATTGGAAAAGATCGAAGGAGTCTACCCCGAGCCGTTCGAGCGAGGCGTGGATGGAGCGTTTCGCGCCCTCGCGCGTCCGCTCCGTCGTCTTGCAACCGAGGAAGATGCTATTGCGCATCTTCGGCATCCACGGCGCGAGACGCAGTTCGGCGTCGCCGTAGGTGGGCGCGACATCGAAATGGTTGACGCCGTGATCGAGGGCGTCCTGAATCGCGACATCCGCCACGTCCTGCGTCACCTTGCCAATCGCCGCCCCGCCGAAGGCAACGATCGTACTCATATGACCCGTCCGGCCCAACCGCCGCTTCTCCATCTCGCGCTCCTCTCGTTACATGCCTCGGCCCTGCCCGGAGTGTACCACCGCCCGTCGGTGATAGACTTCGGGGATGACGAAACCACGGAGACACAGAGAGGACAGAGGAGAACACGAGGTAGCGCTCTCAGTCTTCGTCCCTGATTCCTCTTTCTCTCCTCTGTGTTCTCTGTGTCTCCGTGGTAAAGGAAAGACCGAATGATGACTGCTACCGCTGATCCGGCCACGATCTTTGCACGGCTGCACATTCGGTATCCGCAGACGGTGACGGCGTTCGCGGCGATGCCGGGCGGGGAGGCGGCGCTGGCGGCGGTAGAGCGGCTGGACGAGCGGTTCGCGGCGGTCGTGCGGGGGGTCGCAATGGTAGGGGCGCATAGTGATGCGCCCATCATCCCGTGCGATGCGCTCCCGGCGGCGACGCATGGTGAATACGACGTGATCTATCTCGGCGGCGTGCTCGGGTTGATTAACGCGACGGCGATGGCGGTGGGGGCGGCGCGGGATAGGCAACCGATGCGCATTGCGCTGCTCGATGAGGGAAAAGCGGGGAATGCGCACCGCGAGTGGAACATCTCGCTCGCGGAGTTGGCGGAGATCGTGCGCGCCGGGGTGGCGACGTGGGGCGACCTCGCGGGGGTCGTCGCGAACCGCTACCGCGCCGGGATCGTCCGCTTCCACGCGGAGTCAATCGATGTGCCCGCCGCGCCGATGACCACCGCAGAGGTGCTCGATGTCGCGGTGCGCGCCGACGCGCTGCTCGCCCACTGTCGACGCCGTTTCATCGCGTGCGGCGGCGTCATCCACGAGGGTCGGCGCTTCCTCCGCTGCTATCAGCGGGCGCGAGGGCGCGCCGGATCGGTGATCGAGGTGGAGGGGCCGGACGGGCTGGAGCGGTACGGCGCGCGGCTCGTCGTGGACGCGATGGGGACGATCTCGCCGGTCGCCTGGGCGATCAACCAGGGGGGAGCGTTGCAGGGCGTCTGCCCGACAGCGGGGACGACGGCGCGCGGCTTCCGGCGCGGCAGCGACCTGCGCGCCGTGGACCCGGCGACGGGCGAGGTGCTCATCACCATTGCGGACGTGCAGGAGGGGCGGCAACTGATCTGGGAGGGCTTCCCGGCGGGCGAGGATGAGTACACCGTCTACCTCTTCTACTACGACCGCATCGACCCCGCGCATCCACAATCGCTCCTCGATCTCTTCGAGCGGTATTTCGCGCTGCTGCCGACCTATAAGGAGCAAGGGGAGCACTTCGCGCACCTGAAACCCGTCTACGGCTTCATCCCCGCCCGCTACCACGATGTGCGGCGCGGCACCGGCGCGGCGCGCGGCATCGTCTCGATTGGGGACGCGGCGGCGCAGCAATCGCCGCTCACCTTCTGCGGCTTCGGCTCGCACACGCGCAACCTGCGGCGGATCACCACCATGCTCCGCTACTGCCTCGCCCACGATCTATTGGAAACGAAGCACCTGCGCCACGCGGGCGCGCACCAGGCGAACATGGCGCCACTCTGGGGCCTCTCCCGCATGATGGCGCACCGCGACGGGGGCGATCCGGCCGCCGTCAACCGGATCATGAATGTCTTCCTCGCCACCCTCAATGACCTCGGCCCAGAGACGACGCGCCGCTTCCTGCGCGACAACCCATCATGGCGCGAATACACGGCGATGATGCTCGCGACGCTGCGCCGCCACCCCTGGGTGCTGCCCGCGCTTCGGCGGGCGCTCGGCACGCGCGGGCTGATGCAGTGGTTCGGCGATTACGGGCGTTTCGGCCTGCTCGCCCTCGGTCGCGCCTCCTTCGGCGATCCGCTCCACGGCTGGCGGGCGCGCATCGCGGAGCGCATCGCCCGCCAATCACCCGCCGCCGGTCTCGCCCTCCGCGCCCGCCAGTGGGAATACCGCTCCATGCGCGGCGCGATAGAGCCGGTGGATGCTCCGGCGAACTTCCCATACGTGGAGATAGCCCCTCCCCCTCCCCCTCCCCGGAGCGGAGAGGGGTGACTCGCGGCAATGCCTCGGTATTCCGCAAACGTTTCAGGACAGTCGAGAACCTTGCATCGAGTTTCCCCTCCCGTGCCGGGAGGGGGTCAGGGGGTGGGCTCAAGCCGGAACATCACCGCGCCGGTGGCCGAGTCTTCCAGGCGTTCGATGCGGGGAGCGTCGGGCACGGCGTGCATGTCTGCTGCGGGCACGCGGATGGAGCCGCCAACGGCGTGGAGGATGGCGGCGAAATCGGCCTGGAGTTGGCGGTGTTCGCGCTGGAGCAGCCGCAGGAACTCCGCGAGCGATTCGCACTCCTCGCGGAGCAGATCGAGTTCATCCTGATGCGGCACGCGGCGCTCCTCGATCATTTCCCCGCTGCTATCGACACTTCCCCAGTTCATTAATCGAAAGCGGGGCGATTTTGGATCACCGGCCCGCACACCGGCGGCGCGATACATGGTACGATTGCGGGCATTGCGGACTTTCTACGACCCAAAAGGCGAAACCGAGAAACGGGGGGCAGATGGCGACCGGACAGGCGAAAGCGGCGGGTGGGAGCTTCCACACGCTGACGCAGCGGCAAATTATCGGCACGATGACCGGCGTCATGCTGACGCTGCTACTCGCCGCGCTCGATCAGACGATTGTCGGCACGGCAATGCCCCGGATCATCGCCCAACTGAACGGCTTCGAGCGGTACGCCTGGGTAACGACCGTCTACCTGCTCACCTCGACGGCGGCGGTGCCGATCTTCGGCAAGCTCTCCGACATCTACGGGCGCAAATGGTTCTATCTCGGCGGCGCGGTCCTCTTCGTCGTCGCCTCGGCGCTCTGCGGCGCGGCGGGCAGCATCCCCGGCGTACCCGGCGACGGCATGACGCAACTGATCATCTTCCGCGGTCTACAAGGGGTCGGCGGCGGCATCATCATGGCGATTACCTTCACGATCATCGGCGACATCTTCCCGCCCGCCGTGCGCGGCAAGTACCAGGGCCTCCTGAGCGCCGTCTGGGGGATGTCTTCCGTCTTCGGCCCGACGCTCGGCGGCTGGATCACGGACAGTTTCTCGTGGCGCTGGATCTTCTACATCAATCTGCCCGTTGGCATCCTCGCCATCACCGCGCTCTTCTTCGCCTTCCCGTATTTCAAGCCGGAGGGAGTCAAGCGGGTGATCGACTTCGCCGGGGTGGCGACGCTACTCGCGGCGCTCGTCCCGCTGCTGCTCGCCCTGACCTGGGTGACCAATTATGGCTGGGGCGCGCCCCGCGTCGTCGGTCTGCTGATCGTCGCGGCAATCATGATCGCCGCCTTCATCCTCGCGGAATCGCGCGCGGTCGAGCCCCTCTTGCCCCTCTCGCTCTTCCGCGACCGGGTCATCGCGCTCTCGACGGTGAGCGTCTTCCTGACCGGCATGGCGATGTTCGGCTCGATCCTCTTCATCCCCCTCTTTATGCAGACGGTGATCGGCGTCTCGGCGACGCAGTCCGGCTCGCTGCTCACGCCGATGATGGTGATCTGGTCCGTCGGCAGCATCAGCGCTGGGCAATTGGTCGCGCGGATGGGGCGCTACAAGATGGTCGTCCTCGTCGGCATGGCGCTGATGACCGTCGGCCTCTTCCTGCTCGCGCGGATGACCGCCGACACCACCCGCCCGACCGTCGTGGCGTTCATGCTGCTGATCGGCATGGGGATGGGCCTGACGATGCCGATCTTCACGCTGATCGTCCAGAACGCCGCCCCGCAGCGGCAGATCGGCGCGGCGACCGCGACGGTGCAGTTCTTCCGGCAGATTGGCAGCACGGTCGGCGCGGCGATCTTCGGCTCGATCATGCTCACCCGCTACCAGAGCCATTTTAGCGGCGCCGTCCCCGCCGGCATGCCCGCATCGGCGCTGACCGCCTTCAAGGACCCGCTGCAACTCGCGCAGGTGCTGCCGCGACTGCAGGCCCAGTTCGCCGCGCTCCCGAACGGCCCGCAACTGCTCCAGACGCTGCTCGCCAACACGCGAGACGCCCTGGTCTATGCGATCACCGGTGTCTTCCTGATCAGCGCCGTCCTCACCGCCATCGCCTTCGCCACCGATTTCTGGCTCAAGGAAGTGCCGCTACGCAAGTCCTTCGCCCCACCCGTAACCCCGGAAGCGGAGGGTGTGATTGCGTCGAGCGAAACGCCTCTCGGCGCGCCCGCCCTCAGCGGCCAGGGCGACGATTAGGCCACGAGCGATCTCGTAGGGGCGGGGGGGGGGGGGGGGGCGAACGCACCCTCCACTCCGCCCCGCGAACCGGCGGAGCTCCCCG
>JBPCMC010000201.1:0-6795 GCA_051002645.1 Thermomicrobiales bacterium | reverse complement strand
CCACCAATGCCGGGTGCCGGAAGTCGTTATCGAGCGTCAATGTGCCGATCCGCAGGGTGGTCGTCGAGAGCGCGACGGCGGCCAGCGCCGGGGCATAGGCAAACCGAGCGCCGAAGTGATCGGGCATCGTGAGGATGGTGTAGCCGAGACGCTCGATGTGCCGCGCCTTCTCCCGCCACTCCGCCCCCGAGCCGCTTTCCCATGTATGGACACCGAACCGGAAGGGATGAGGACGCACCATGACTCCTCCTCTCGCGCCAGCCATCGTGCCGCACCCCGGAGGAGCAGTCAACCCCCGCTACGTCTTGCGGCGTTCACGCATCGGTCGGCGGTGGGCGTATCGCGCGGGCAAGATGGCGCTGATAGCGTTCCCGTGCCTCGTCTGGGGATAGACGCGCGACAGCAGACTCATCGAGGTGCTCGACATTGACAAGGTAACGGCGCAGGTAATCGGGGAGCGGTTCCGACGCAGGAGATGGCGCGGGAATAGCGTAGGTGACAGATTCGCCGCGCACCCCGCGCCAGAAGTCCGCCTCGCTCCGCACCCGTAATTGCCTTCTCCATACGATGTGCCACATCCCCGGATCGAGCGTTTCTCCCTCCACGCCGCGCGAAATCTTCGTGCCCGCTGTCTCCCCGCCGGGAAAAGTCTTATCGTAGTAATCGTGGTCGCTTGAGAAAAGGTCGAACCCTTCGTTCTCGCAGAAGCGCCGCACGTCGCGCCACTTCGGTCGCCGTCCGCTCACTCATGCGCCGCCAGGGCATCGAAGCGGGTGAAGATGAGATCGCGCATTTCTTCGACCGTTTCCGCCAGCGCGAGGCGGAAGACGTAGGGGAAATCGCCGCGCCGGTCAGTATGCTTGAAGCGAGGCCAGAGGGCGAGGAAATGCTGCACCTCACTGAATGCGTCCCGCGCCATCGCCTCCCGCGCCTCCGAGAGCGACGCGCCGCGCGCGGTGGCATGCAACTCCTCCACCCAGATCGTGAAGCCGCCCGTTCCATCCTCCGGGATGATTTCGACATGCGGCGCGTATGGTTCGAGGAGCCTGAGAAGCAGATCGCGCTCCACGACGACGCCTGCTGTCTCATCACGGGGCGCAATAACGACGGGGCGTCCGTCGCGGACAACCTCGCGCATGAGGTCCGCGAAATGACTGCGCGCCTCACGGCTATTGTAATGTGTCAAGACTGGCGCGACCATGATCGTCTCCCATACTGCCTGTGATGTGTACGCGTCGTACGCATTGTCGGTGGCGATAGCATGGATGTCAACAAACATGGGCGCTGGCCGCGATCATGCGGATCGGAATGTCGCGGTGGCCGGGCTGCGTCTCTCGCGCCGTTGCCGCACCGATGGCGGTACAATTACGCCACGGTAACGGGTCGCCATTGTGCGACACGATGGCGGAGCGAGCGAACATCGCCAGCGGTCGGCTCCGTTCGAACGACAGAGGAGGAGCCGATGGACATCCAGGAACTTCTCACGCACGCGCGCGACACAATGACGGTGAAACAGGTATTTGGCGAGCCCTACGAGAAGGACGGCGTGACGGTCATCCCCGTTGCCGCAGTTGCCGGTGGCGGTGGCGGCGGTTCCGGCGAACAACAGGGTGAGGGCAAGGGTGGCGGGGGCGGCTTCGGCATGTCCGCACGCCCGGCTGGCATCTACGTCATCAAGGGCGAGGACGTCAAATGGATTCCGGCGTTCGACATGAACCGCGTCATCATGGGCGGGCAGATCGTCGCTGTCATCGCACTGCTCACGCTGCGGACGATCGTCAAGACGGTCGCACACGCGAAGGAACATGCGGCGCAGTCGGAATAGGGGGTGCGAAAAGTGTTCGCGATGGTGCTCGATGGCCCCGGCCAACCGCTCCGAGCGGCGGAACTCCCGATGCCGACGCCGTCACCCGAACAGGTGCTGATCCGCGTCCGCGCCTGCGCCGTCTGCCGGACGGATATCCACATCGTCGACGGCGAACTCGCGCACCCGAAACTGCCGCTCGTCCCCGGTCATCAGATCGTCGGCACCATCGAAGCGACGGGCGCGCGGGCGACGCGCTTCACACCGGGCGACCGGGTCGGCGTGCCGTGGCTCGGTTGGACGGACGGCACCTGCCCCTACTGCCGCTCCGGTCGGGAGAATCTCTGCGACCATGCCCGCTTCACCGGCTACGAGATCGATGGCGGCTACGCGGAGTATACGGTCGCTGACGAGCGCTTCTGCTTCCCGATCCCCGCCGGGTACCCCGACGACCAGGCCGCGCCGCTCCTCTGCGCCGGGCTGATCGGCTACCGCGCCTACACGATGACCGGCGACGCGCGGCGGATCGGGCTCTACGGATTCGGCAACGCGGCGCACATCCTCACGCAGGTGGCGCGGCATCAGGGGCGGGAGGTCTACGCTTTCACGCGCGCCGGCGACACGGCAACGCAGCAGTTCGCCCGCAGTCTCGGCGCGGTCTGGGCTGGCGGCTCGGATGGGCCACCGCCCGAACGACTCGACGCGGCGATCCTCTTTGCCGCGGCGGGAGAATTGGTGCCCGCCGCGCTCCGGGCGGTGGACAAGGGCGGCATCGTCGTCTGCGCCGAGATCCACATGAGCGACATCCCGTCGTTCCCGTACGACATCCTCTGGGAGGAGCGTGTCGTCCGCTCGGTGGCGAACCTCACCCGCCGCGACGGCGAGGAGTTCCTCGCGCTCGCCCCGACGATCCCGGTGCGCACCGATGTGCAGACGTTCCCGCTCGCGCGGGCGAATGATGCGCTGGCCGCCCTGCGCGCCGGGCAGATCCACGGCGCGGCGGTCCTCATCCCGTAATCCGCTCTCGCGGCGCATGTGTCGGGACGCGGCGGCTGAGGAAGTCGGCGTTTGATTCAGAAGTCAATCCCCCGCTGCGCCGTCATGCCTTGCAAGCGATAGGGGTGCTTGATCTCGCGCATCTCCGTGACGAGGTCGGCGTAGGCGATCAGCGCGTCCGGCGCGTCCCGACCGGTGATGATGACATGCTGCTTCGGCGGGCGCGTCTTCAGGGCATCGAGCACCGTCTCGACCGGCAACCAACCGTAAATCAACGGATAGGTCAATTCGTCGAGGATGACGACATCGCAGGTGGGGTCGCGCAGTTTCTCCGCACATTGCGCCCACCCTGCGGCGGCGAGGGCGCGATCCTTGTCGATGTTGTCGGATTCCCAGGTAAAGCCGTCGCCAAGCGGGACGATCTCGACGCCGATCCGTTGCGCCGCCTGTATCTCGCCCCATTTCCCACCGCTCGCCTTGATGAACTGGAACATCACGACGTGCATTCCCCGCCCCCAGGCGCGGAGGAGCACGCCGAGGGCGGCGGTCGTCTTCCCTTTCCCGTCGCCGGTGTTGACGATCACGATACCGCGCTTCGGCGTCTGCTTCGCCTTCCGATCCGCCGCGAGCGCGGCGCGCTTCTCCTCCCGCGCCCGCAGCATTTCCTCGTCGGATAATCCCGGCTGTGCTTCGCAGTCAATCATACGCTGCCTCCTCGACTCACGTTGAATCGTCCATTGTCGGCCTGTGCTACCCGCCGATCCATCGCGTCGTTACTGACTACTGACTACTGACTACTGACTACTGGCTCCCGGCTACTCGTGATAGCATACGCGTCGCGGGCAGCCAACGGGGCTGCCCCGTTTTTCGCGCCGGGGAGGGGAAGTCGCGATGCTCCAGCGTATGCGCCTGCCACACCCCGGCGAGCAATCCCCCGCCATCCGCCGCTACACGGTGATGATTTTCATCCTGCTCACCGCATTCGGCGCGTCCGATCTCCTCTTCAACCTCTATCTCACCCGCCTCGGCTATCGCGAGGACTTCATCGGCCTCGTCAACGCCATCACGCAACTCGTCTGGGCGGGCGCGGCGGCGATGGCCGGATCGCTCGCCGAACGCTGGGCCGCGCGGCGTGTCCTGATCGTCGGCGCGCTGATCTTCGCCCTCGGCTACGCGGGGCGCGGCATCGTCACGGCGCCGTGGCTGATTATCCTCACCTTCTCAGTCGGCTGCGTCGGCGGCGGCTGGGTCTTCGCCATCGGCATGGCCTACATCGCGGACTACACGACCGCCGCCAAGCGGCTCGGCGCAATCGCCCTCTACACAATGGCGAGCAGCCTCTCGACGACGCTCGGCAGCATCGGCGGCGGCTGGCTGCCGGACCTCTTCACGCGGATTAGCGGCGGCCGGGAGAGCGGCGCGGGAGCTATCCGCGTCACCCTGCTTCTCGGCGCGGGCATCATGTTCCTGAGCGTCCTGCCGCTGCTCGGTGTCGGCCCGCCGCCGACCGAGCCCGATCTGCCCGCGCTCCCGCCCGCGCCGCTCGCGTCCGCGCCCCGCCCCCAGCCGCGTCGCACGCCGATCCAGCAGACACGACGGGATATGTATGTCTATTTCTCGTTCGCCTTTGTGTTGGCGGGCGGCGTCGCGATGGTCATTCCCTTCTACAACGTCTACCTCTCGCGGCATGGCTTCGGCACGGGTGAGATCGGCCTCGTCTACGGCTGCGGGGGGATCGTCGGCGCGCTCTTCGGCCTGGCGGTGCCGGCATTCGGGGCGCGCGTCGGCGTGGCGCGCGGCGCGGGGATCTTGCGCGCCTTCCCCGGCCTCTTGTTCCTCGCCCGCATCCCCGCCATGAAGCCATTTTCAAGACATGACGATGAGCAGCGACCACTATTTCTCATTGACAAGGGAACACCGAGTCGGTATCTTTGCGTCCTTCACCCTCGACACCAATTGTGCATCTCTCAATTGTGATGAATGCGAAGATGGAGGCAACCTCATGCGGCAACTCAGTCGTCCTTCGTTCGTGGGCCCTCCGCAGCGTGGGCTCGTTATCCTCACGATCGTTCTTTCATCGCTACTCGGCCCGTCGCTCGTCGTCCGCGCCGCGAATCCTTTTGTCGACCCGAACACCGGCGCCGACACTACGATGTGCGGAGCGACGCTCACCCCGTGCAGGACCATCGCGTACACGATCGCCAACATCGCGCACGATGGCGATACCATCTATCTCGCCGCCGCGACCTTCTCCGAACACGACATCACCATCGGGCATTCGGTGACGATCATCGGACAGGGGATCGGAGCGTCGTTCATCGACGGCGGGGCGGCCGGCCGCGTCATTCACGTCCCCGCCGGTGTGGCGGCGAAAATCAGCCTGACGACGATTCAGAACGGAATTCCCGATCCCTCCTCGTTCGGTGCGGGTATCTACAATGAAGGGACGCTCACGCTTTCCGGCAGTAAGGTGAGCGGGAACAATAACCCGATATCCCCCGCCACCGTCGATGGCGGCGGCATAAACAATCACGGCATGCTTACGATCGAGGGGAGTGTCGTGAGCAATAACATTGCACATGATTTAGGAGGCGGCATCTTTACCTCGGGCGGCACGGTAACAGTGAAGGGCAGCAGCATCACGGGGAACGTCAGTGGGCATGGCGGAGGGGGCCTGCAGAGCAATGGCGATCATGTAACGGTGAGCAAGAGCACGCTGGACGGCAACAGTGGCGATCAAGGCGGCGGAATCCTTAACAATGTCGGTGGCGTGCTCTTTGTTACCGACAGCACGGTGAGCAATAATTCCGCGTCCGACCGAGGCGGCGGTATCGCGAATTACAACACCAGTCAGGCGACGCTCACGGGAGTGACGGTGAGCGGAAGCACGGCAGGGACTGCGGGCGGTGGCATCTACAACACGTCCAATGCACAGACGACCGTGACAAACAGCACGATCAGCGGCAACTCCGCACCCAACGGCGGAGGCATCGCCGACGATTTCAGCGGTACGCTGACGAGTATCAATACGACGGTAGCGGGGAATAGCACCGGCATCATGCAAACAGGTGCAGGTACAACCCTCCGAAACACCCTGCTTGCCAACACCGGCGCCAACTGCATCGGCGCGATCGCAACGGGCGGATACAATCTCAGTAGCGATACGACATGTATCACTCTTTCCGCCGCCGCACATGATCTCACGGGCGTCAATCCACGACTTGGCGCTCTGGCCGATAACGGGGGACCCACACAGACGCACGCATTGCTTGCTGCCAGCCCCGCGATTGACCGCATCCCGAGCGTCGGCGGCTGCCAGGCGGGCGTCGCCGCCGATCAACGCGGCGTCGCCCGTCCGCAGCCAGTGGGCGGCTCCTGTGATATCGGAGCGTATGAGTATGTACCGCCAAGTCTTATACCCGGCCTGCGACCGTCCGGGCAGACGAGCGGCTTGCCACCGCAGCCGCAGCCGCAGCCGCGACCGACCGTCGTATCCGCGCTTCTCTCACCGGACCCCATACCCGCTCCACGCCCATAGCATGCTGCGGGGCGGAGACCTACCGAGCACGGGGGCGCATTCGTCCATTGGTACGACGGGGATTGCGGTTCCATGTGTCGTTCCATCGGGAATCAGGAGGTGGGCGACTGCACCGTCAGCGCCATCAACTCCTCATCGACGTAGCGGTCGCCGAGTTTGAGGGCGTGGCGTTCGGTGCCGTAGACAGTGAAGCCGAGGGAGAGATAGAGGGCGTGCGCCGCCGTATTGGTCGTGACCACGTTTAATTGGATCAATTCGATGCCCGGCACGGCGGCGGCACGGGCGAGCGTTTCGGCCAGCAGCGCGCGACCGAGGCCCTGCCCACGCGCCTCCGGGGCGACGTACATGCCCCAGATCATCCCCTTGTGGCGCGCCTTCTGCCCCGATTGGCGGAAGAAGCCGACCGTGCCGACGAGCTCCGGCGCCCACGCGCCAAGCACGAAAGCATCATCGGTTG